>JAUVRS010000178.1 GCA_030597505.1 Desulfobacteraceae bacterium | reverse complement strand
GGGCTGGACACCTCCATAATCCTGAGATGGCTGAAGGAAACCTATAAATGTCCCGTGGTGGCTTATGCGGCTGATCTGGGGCAGGGAGAGGAGCTTGACGGCCTCAAGGAAAAAGCGATCGAGACAGGGGCCGATGAGGTTTTTGTGGAAGATCTGAAAGAAGAATTTGTCCGCGATTTTGTATTCCCTGCCATTCGGGCCAACGCCATTTATGAATCCACATACCTCCTGGGGACATCCCTTGCGAGACCCCTCATAGCAAGAGGGCAGGTGGAGACAGCCCGAAAGGTGGGGGCGGATGCCGTCTCACACGGCGCCACCGGGAAAGGCAATGATCAAGTGAGATTTGAACTGGGTCATATGGCCCTGGATCCGGCTCTCAAGATCATTGCCCCGTGGCGGATATGGGAGTTCAGGGGCAGGGAAGACCTGATAGCATATGCAAGCGCCTGGAACATCCCGGTGCCTGTTACAAAAGAAAAGCCCTATTCCAGTGACCGCAACCTGTTACACCTCAGCTTTGAGGGCGGAATCCTTGAAGACATCTGGAGCGAGCCCCCCGAGGAAATGTTTGTCCTTTCTGTCTCCCCTGAGAAGGCCCCCGACAAGCCGACATATATTGAAATCGGATTCAGAGAAGGGAACCCTGTGGCCGTAAACGGGAAGGCCATGGGACCTGCTGAGCTCCTGGCTTTTTTGAATGATCTTGGGGGCGAGAATGGGATCGGTCGAGTGGACATGGTGGAAAACCGCTATGTGGGCATGAAATCAAGAGGCGTATATGAGACCCCCGGGGGGACTATCCTGAGGGTGGCCCACATGGCCATGGAATCTATCACCCTGGACAGGGAGGTTACCCACATCCGCGACGGGTTGGTGCCCCGCTACGCGGAAATGGTCTATAACGGCTACTGGTTCTCTCCTGAAAGGGAGATGTTGCAGGCACTCATGGATGATACCCAGAAAAACGTAAACGGTGTTGTCAGGCTAAAGCTCTACAAGGGAAACTGTATCGTAGTGGGAAGAAAGTCCGATACAACCCTCTATGACCCGGACTTTGCCACATTCGAGGAGGATATGGTATACAATCAGAAAGATGCCGAGGGATTTATTCGGCTAAATGGCCTGCGTCTAAAGATAGCCCGGCTTTTGCGGCAGGGGAGAAAGGGTTCATGAGGGACTGAGTATGGCACAAAAGGTTTGGGGAGGTCGGTTTCAAGAAGACACCGACACGCTGGTCCACAGATTCAACGCCTCCATTGGATTTGATTGCCGTCTCTATGCCCAGGACATAGAGGGCAGCATCGCCCATTGCAGGATGCTGGCAAAACAGTCCATAATAGATGAAGAAGAGGCATTGGAGATCATCGAGGCACTGGGGGAAATAAAGAGGGAAATAGAGCGAGGTGATTTATCATTTGAGAACGAATACGAAGATATTCACAGTCTTATAGAAGCCGTGTTGATAGACAAAATCGGGGTAGTGGGCGAAAAGCTTCACACCGGCAGGAGCCGGAATGACCAGGTTGTCCTGGACACCCGTCTTTGCACAAGGGATGCCGTTCAGAGTGTGATTGATCTCATAAAGAAGACACAGCTTGCCCTCATCTCCTTGGCAGAAGATAATTTTGACCTGATCATGCCCGGCTACACCCACCTTCAGCGGGCACAGCCCGTGCTCCTGGCCCACCATCTGCACGCATATAACGAGATGCTCAAAAGGGATCGGGAGCGGTTTGAAGAGTCCTTCAAAAGAGTCAATGTCCTCCCCCTGGGCAGCGCTGCCCTGGCCGGGACCACATTTGATCTGGACCGGGAAATGGTGGCCAAAGAACTGGGGTTTGACAGCATCAGTCAAAACAGTATGGACGCGGTAAGTGACAGGGATTTTGCCCTGGAGTTTCTCTTTAATGCCTCTGTGTTGATGATGCACCTCAGCCGCTTGAGTGAAGAACTCATAATCTGGTCAACCCAGGAGTTCGATTTCATCACCATCTCTGATGCCTTCTGCACCGGCAGCAGTATCATGCCACAGAAAAAAAATCCTGATGTCCCGGAGTTGATCAGGGGAAAGACCGGTCGGGTCTATGGACATCTCATCTCCCTCCTTACCACCATGAAGGGACTTCCCCTTGCCTATAACAAGGACACCCAGGAGGACAAGGAGCCCCTCTTTGATGCTATAGATACGGTGAAGATCTGTCTAGGGGTGATAAGCCGGTTTTTGGGGGCAATTTCATTCAATGGCAACCGGCTGAAGGAGGCTGCGGAAAAAGGGTTCCTGGTGGCTACTGATCTGGCTGACTATCTTACCTTAAAAGGTATGCCCTTTCGTAAGGCCCATGAAATCGTGGGAGAAATGGTCCTCTTTGCCCTTGAACAGAAAAAGGAGCTCGCTGATCTGACACTGGAGGAACTGAAGGGCTTTAGCAGGCAGATCAAACAGGATGTCTATGAATGGCTTGATCCACTGGCCTCCGTCAAAAAGAGGAACACCCCCGGCGGCACAAGCCCGGAAATCGTGAAAAAAAACCTTGAGCGGGCCAGACAGGAGTTGGGGACTTGAGATATCGGGCAGGGATTCTTCTTGTCACTTTGGCGGCAATCTCCATGGCCCTGTTCACCTGTGGCAAGAAAGGCCCCCCTTTTCTGCCCGAAAGGGTCATGCCTTTGCGGGTTGGCCATTTAGAGGCCGGGAGGGAGAAGGGTACTGTTGTCCTGGGGGGCAGCATAATCGGGCCTCAGGGGATATCCCTTAAAAACGAAAATATCATCGGTTGCAGGGTCTATCACGTTCGGTACTCTTTACGGGATGAACCATGTGAGGGCTGCCCCATCAACTACGGGGGGTTCAAAGAAATAAAGGGAAAGGTGACACAAAAAGGGAAATTTTATTGCCCGCTCCCGAGAATAGAAAAAAAAGGGGTTCATTTCTTTGAGGTCCAGCTGATTGGAAAGAATGGGGGCCTTGGAGCCCGGTCAAACAGGACAAAACTCAGGATTGATGAGTGATAATTGTTGATTTATTTTTGAAGGACAAAGGTCTTTGATAATCCAAATCAATCTTAACCCACAACCTTAAACGAACAATCTAAAATGCATCATTTTCATTACAAAGAAGACAACCTCTACTGCGAAAATGTCCCTGTTTCACAAGTGGCTTTTGAAGTAGGCACACCCTTTTATCTTTACTCCCATGCCACCCTGAGACAGCACTTCAGGGCCCTTGACGACGCCTTTGACAGCATAAAACACCTGACCTGTTTTTCCGTCAAGGCCAATTCCAACATTGCCATACTGAGGCTTTTTGCCCGGGAAGGCGGCGGCATGGATATCGTCTCAGGGGGAGAACTCTACCGGGTGCTCAAGGCAGGCGTGGTGCCAAACAAAATCGTATATTCCGGGGTCGGCAAACAGACCGAAGATATTGAGTATGCACTCCAATCAGATATCCTCATGTTTAACGTCGAATCTCCACTTGAGATCTTGAAATTAAATGAGATATCTGGGAAATTATCAAAAAAGGCCAGGGTTGCCATCCGGGTCAACCCGGATGTGGACCCGGAGACTCACCCCTATATCTCAACGGGTCTAAAGGAAAACAAATTCGGGATCGACATTGATGACGCCCTCGAGCAATACATTGTGGCGGCAAATCTGGAGAATCTTGAAATCTCAGGTATATCCTGTCACATAGGATCACAGCTCACCCAGGTGAGCCCCTTTGTGGATTCGCTCGAAAAGCTAAATGGATTGATTGGGACCCTTGAGGCAAATGGAATAAACATCAAATACCTGGACCTCGGGGGAGGGCTGGGGATCATCTATGACAAGGAAACCCCTCCCCATCCGAGAGAATATGCCGCTGCCATCAAAAGAGGACTCCCCTCAAAGGAGTTGACGTTGATCCTGGAACCTGGCCGCGTAATCATGGGAAATGGCGGGATTCTGGTAACAAAGGTGCTCTATACAAAGCCTGCGGGGGAAAAGACTTTTTTTATTGTGGATGCGGCAATGAATGATTTGATGCGGCCCTGTCTTTACGATTCGTATCACATGATCCAGCCCGTCAGAAAATCCGGCCGGGAAACGGTCAAGGCCGACATCGTTGGCCCGATCTGCGAATCCGGGGATTTTTTTGCAAAGGGAAGGGAGATTGAATCCTGCCGGCAGGACGAATTGCTGGCCATTATGAGCGCCGGGGCTTACGGGTTCAGCATGGCCTCAAATTACAATTCAAGGCCGAGGGCGTGTGAAGTGCTGGTCAAGGGAGACCGTTTTTATACCATAAGACAAAGAGAGACCTTTAAAGACCTGGTCAACGGCGAAATCATCCCGGATTTTTTGGAGAAGGAGTGAAGTTGGTCGGGACCAACCAGGGACGGCGATATGGAACCTATTGAATTTTGGAAAATGAGCGGCAGCGGAAACGATTTTGTCCTCTTTGACAACAGGGACGGTCATATTGAGGATAAAGAAATGGAGTCGCTGGTGGAGGGCGTCTGCAGGCGGAGAGAGTCCGTGGGTGCGGATGGCGTAATTTTTATTGTCGGCTCAGATCGATACGATTTTGGCTGGCGATTTTTTAACGCCGATGGCGGGGAGGCGGAAATGTGCGGTAACGGGGGGCGCTGCGTCTCCCGTTTCGCCTACTTAAAGGGGATCGCAGGCCCGAATATGACCTTTGAGACCTTGGCGGGACCTATTTCTGCAGAAGTCAAAGGACGTATGGTTAAAATCCTCATGCCAACACCCGGCAGGCTATCCATGGACCTGGAAATAGAAAACCAACCGGGCTGGAAGAGTTGCGATTTTATCAATACAGGCGTCCCCCATGTGGTTATTGGCGTGGAAGATCTCACTCGCCACCCGGTCAGAGAAGAGGGCAGGTCCATTCGCTATCACAGCCTTTTTTCGCCCGAAGGGACCAATGCCAACTTCATGAAAAAAACCGGCCCCAGCGAACTGGAAATCAGAACATATGAGAGAGGTGTTGAGGATGAAACCCTGGCTTGCGGCACCGGCGCCATCGCCTGCGCCCTGGTGGTTTCAATCCGGGGAAAGGCACACTCCCCCGTGAGGGTCAAGACCAGAGGCGGCGAAGAACTGAACATTTATTTCAAACAGGAAGGCACCTCTTTTGAACAGGTCTGGCTCGAAGGGAACACCTCTGTAATTTACCAGGCCCGGCTCCACAACGAAGCTCTTTAGCGTTTTGTTTTTTTGGTTTTTGAGTCTCCTGAAATCAGGTCAATCTTTTTGACACGAGAAACTACAGATCGGAGGGAATTATGTTCAAGGGATCTATTGTCGCCATTGTGACCCCTTTCAAAGATGGGGAAGTTGACGAGGAAGGGTATCGTGAACTGATAGAGTTTCAGATCGAAAACGGAACAAACGCCATCGTGCCCTGCGGCACAACCGGAGAATCCGCCACCCTGAATATGGAAGAACACAGACGGGTCATTGATATCGCCGTGAAGGCCGTCAACAAGAGGGTTCCCGTGATCGCAGGGACCGGCGGCAACAGCACCAGCGAAGCCATTGAACTGACCCGGCATGCAAAGGAGGTGGGCGCGGATGCCTCCCTCCAGGTAACCCCTTATTATAACAAACCGACCCAGGAAGGATTGTATCAACATTTCAAGGCAATTGCGGAAGCGGTGCCTTTACCCCAGGTCCTGTACAATGTTCCCGGCCGGACCGGCCTGAACATGCTCCCCGGCACCGTGGCCCGTCTGGCCGAACTCTCCGAGGTGGTAGCTGTAAAGGAGGCATCCGGAAGCCTTGCTCAAATGGCCGAGATCATAAAGCTCGCGGGGGAAAATATCACCCTCCTCTCCGGAGACGACAATGTGACACTTCCGGTCCTTTCTCTCGGTGGTAAAGGGGTCGTTTCGGTGGTCGCCAATATTGCCCCAAAAGACACTTCAGACCTGGTAAG
>JAUVRS010000267.1 GCA_030597505.1 Desulfobacteraceae bacterium | reverse complement strand
GTTCCCTTGAAACCAGGATCTGGTCCCCCACCTGGGTAATCCGCCCGGGCACCCCTGCCACTTCCTGGTACACCTGGGCACCGGGTAGGGCATAAACAAAATTGGAACGTACCTCCGGAATGAGGTTTCCCAGGGGATGTTCCGTCAACAGCTCAAGTGACTTCCCCAGACTCTCGAGCACCCTTTCCCGTTCCTTTAAGATGAGGATATGGGCATAGGGGTTTGTCGGGCCCTGTCCGGATCCGATCTCCAGACCCATGGAGATGGCCCGCGTGACAAACTGTTTGGCCTTTCCCACGGCATTGGAGATTGAAAGACCCTGGGCCAAAAAGGTAGCCAGTGCCGCAGAAAGGGTACACCCGGTTCCGTGAGTTGTTTGCCGGTCGATGCGGGAGGTCTTAAAGGTCTCGATGGACCGGCCGTCAAACAGGAGATCCACTATTTCCCCCTCCATGTGCCCCCCCTTTATCAATACATTACGGGGCCCAAGGGCATGAATTTGTCTGGCAGATTCTTCCATTTCTTCAATATTTGTCACTTTAAAGCCACAGAGGCGTGTTGCCTCTGAAAGGTTGGGGGTGACCATGTAGGCCAGGGGAAATAATTCTTGTTTCAAAGTCTCAACTGCATCCTCTGAAAGAAGAGAATCTCCACTGGTGGCAACCATGACAGGGTCCACCACCAGCGGTTGAACATGGTATTTCCTTAATCCCGTTGCCACAACTCTGACGATCTCCGGGTTTGCGAGCATTCCGGTCTTCGCAGCGTCTGTGCCAATGTCTGAAAGGACCGATTCAAGTTGCTGCTCAATAAATGGGGTTGGTACCGAATGTACCCCCTGAACGCCAACGGTGTTCTGGGCGGTGAGTGCCGTAATCACACTCATACCGTAACCGCCCAGGACGGTGATAGCCTTCAGGTCCGCCTGGATCCCGGCGCCGCCGCCCGAGTCGGAACCTGCGATGGTCAAAATCTTTTTCATGTCTGTTCCTTCCATTTAACCTACCCCCTTTCCCACCACGCAAAGGCGATGACCAGGAGGAGGGAGGCAAATATCACAACATATTCAACGGGGGTAAGACGATATTCCCTTCGCCATGAACGGTCCTTTCGTGCGAACCCCCTTGACTCCATGGCAATGGCCAGTTCATCAGAGAGGACAAATGACTGGACCAAAAGGGGTATCAAAAGGGCCATAAAATTGGGAATGTTTCCGATTCTGGGTCTGAGGTCGATTCCCCTTGACTGCTGGGCATCCATAATGTGGCGAATTTTCTGGCCGATCAGGGGGACATAACGCATGCCCCCTGTCAGGATAAAGGCAAACGCATAAGGAACCCCCATTTTCTTTAGGGCATCCCCCAATTCGTCCGGGGTGATCCTGTGAAAAAAAACAAAGGATACGGTAAGGAGGTTGAGGAGCCTCAGGGAGAGCAACAAGGCCGTCTGCGTATCAAAAGAAAGATAGGCAACCACAAACACTAGTGCCACCATGACCCAGGCCAGTCTCAGGGATCGGATCAAAGCCCTCCCATTTCCCAACAGCGGCAATAGCACAAAAATAATCATCCCTTCTGCCACCAGGGTGTATGGTCTTTGGGCGATAAATACCGCGGCTATGGCCATGATGCCCAGGGAGAGTTTGGTTCTAGGATCCAATTTCCGCAAACCGTTTCTCCTTCCCATATCCAAAATGTGCCCCCACTTTACGGTCCTCCAGTCCCCCCAGGGCACCAAGCTGAATCAGATGGTCGTTCTGAAGCAGTTCATTGGGAGTCCCTTGGGCCACCAGGTTTCCTTTGTGGAGGATCATCCATCGATCCGAAACCGCCTGGGCGAAACCAAGATCATGAGTGACAATCAGGGTTGCAAAGCCTCGTTCCTCAAGTTCAGCCAAAAGATAAACCAGGGTTTCTTTAAAATGACCATCTTGACCTGTCGTGGGTTCATCAATCACAAGGAGCTTTGGGCGCATGGTCAGGATCGATGAAATGGCAACCCGCTTTTTCTCGCCTTCGCTCAGCCGGTAAGGGGATCGATCCATGAGGCGGTCCAAATCAAAGAGACTGCAAATTTCTTTTACCCATCCATCATCTATTTTCCCGAGCAATTTTGGTCCCACATTAAGTTCATCCGCCACCTTGATTTTAAAAAACTGGTCATTGGGATTTTGAAAAGAAAGCCCCACGTGGGCTGAAATCTCAGAAGGGGCTTTTCCTTTTACCCCTTTTCCGTCAAAGATCACCTCTCCCCCGGCTGGTCGCAGAAGCCCATTTAGATGTTTGACAAGGGTGGTTTTTCCTGCCCCGTTTCTACCGATAAGGGCGACCGTCTCCCCGCTGTTGAGTTCAAAGGAAACATCTTTCAGGATCTCTCTGTCCTCAATGCGACATAAGAGGTTATGAACTGCCAACACAGGTTTGTTGTCGCGGAACTCGCGTTTCTTTTTTTCCGGGTACTGGGGGATCAGGTGTTCGTTTACAAAGACCCTGAAGGCCGCTTGCACACCTCCGTCAAAGGAAATTTTTCCCTGATTAACAATGAGACACCGCGAGCTGTCCCGCAAAAAATCCCCCATCTTCTGTTCCACAACCACCACGGTCTTTCCTTTCTGGTGGATGTGACGTAAGACCCCGCGAACCCGTTTTGCCCCTGCCCAATCAAGGTTGGCAAAGGGCTCATCCAGAAGCACAACCGAGGGGTCAAGGGATAAAACGGATGCGATGGAAACCAGCCGTTTCTCACCGCCGGAAAGGCTCATGGGGGTTCGTTCAAGGAGATCTTCGATACCCAGCAACCCGGCGATTTCAAGAATCCTTTCCTGAATCTCGGACCCGGGAACACCCAGGCTTTCCAGACCAAAGGCGATTTCATTTTCCACCGTGGAATTAAAGAGCTGGGCTTCCGCGTTCTGTTGCACCAGTCCAATATTTTGGAACAGGTCGGCGACACTGCTCTCGGCCGTGTTCACACCACCTACTGTTACAGAACCCCTGAGAGTGCCGCCAAAAAAATGGGGAATCAGCCCGTTAAACAGATACGCGAGGGTGGACTTGCCCGATCCACTGGTACCGCAGACAACCACATATTCTCCCTGCTCAATTGACAGATCGATCCCCTTTAACACCCAGTCCGTATTTGGATAGCGATAATATATGTCCCTCAGCCGGATCACGGCTCCCAAACCTTGGCCTTTCTCAAGAGATGCAAGGCGATCAGTCCAATGATCGTACCCCCCAGGGTGCTGACACTAAAGGCAACCATCAGTGTAACCAGTGCCATGCTTTTTCCTATAAAGAGGGGGCCAATGATCCAGACACTGGCAAGCGAGCCCAAGAGCCCGGTCCCCACGATTTCACCCAGTCCAGCCGCATACATGTTTTTGGTCATTCGATAGGCAAGACCTGCCAGCAATGCGCCGATCATGCCCCCGGGAAATGCCAGAATGGTTCCAAGCCCCATGACGTTACGGATGACCCCGGCCACAAGTGCGATGCCCACGGCGTATGCCGGGCCAAGCATGACCGCAGCAAGCACATTGACCATATGCTGCGCCGGAAAACATTTGGTGATGCCTACTGGTATAAAAAAGGGTGATAAGGCCACTGCAATGGCCACCAGGATCACGGATCGTGCAACATCTCTTGTTTTCATGACTTTCCCTCCACTTGTGTTCCCCGGGCGCGTTTAGGGAATTCCCGTTGCCCTGCATATTTGTGTCTTGGCCAAAAAAAAGACCGCTTCCGTAGGGAAACGGCCCAAAAAAAATCAATCAAACATCCTTCCGTTTCCCTACGCTGGAATTATCCAGATCAGGTTCAAAGGGTCTAATCTCAGACTAATATAGTCACCCCGGAAAAAATAATTTTCAGTTTTTATTATTGAAAATCTCTGCGTCTGTGTCAAGCACAAACCGCCCACTCGGGTTATGCATAAATTGAGCACCTTTTCTCATGATGTTTTATTTCCATTAGTTCGTAACTACTCAGGTGGATAGGCTGAAGGTCCCGCGGAGCGCGGGATTAGGGAAAAGCGCATTTTGAAGCCTTGTTTGGTGCAAAAATCAGATATTTTCGCCAAAGTACGGCAATTGTGCTCTTCTGCACCTTTCAGCCTTCAGTCTAAACAGCTTCAGCCTGACTACGTGAGTAGTTACATTAGTTCTTGAATCAGGGGAGTCTTATGAGG
>JAUVRS010000195.1 GCA_030597505.1 Desulfobacteraceae bacterium | reverse complement strand
TTCGTCGGCGGAGAGAGGGTTTATTTTGCCGTGGGAATGGGGCAGGCGCATTATTTTTTTCAAAAAGGCGTCAAGGCCATTTGGTTGGCGGTTGATCAAACAGAGGGAAGAAAAACCGTTAATAGTTATATTAGAAAATTTCCGTGAGAAACCAGAAACCTCTATATCAGTAAATGGGTCTGGAGATAGTAACGCAAATTAGGAATGGCTGGGAATGACAGTGATGTCACACGAATAACGGGAAAGGAAGGAAGAATGGATCTTGGCGGAAAATCAAAAGGGAATTTAGCAAAGCGGTTTATGGCAAAAAGGATTCGTATTTTTACCATTGCCGTTGTAGTCTGGGCCGTCGGTGTTCCTTTGGGATCGGGTTATGCAGGAGACGACCCGCTGGTGGATGCAGGTGTTTTAAAGCTGTTGGAAAGAAAAAAGGCACCGGATTTTTCCCTGGAAGACCCAGATGGAAATCGGGTCAAATTGACGGAATTTAGGGGCAAGATTGTCTTGCTCGTTTTTTGGGCGACCTGGTGATTCTGGTGCAGGAAGGAGTTCCCTTCCTTAGGTAAGTTATATGAAGAATTTAAAGACAGGGGCTTTGTTATTCTGGCCGTTGATGTGGGTGAGACGAGGGAAATAGTGCAAGAATTTGTTAAAAAGGCTAAAGTGCCTTTTCCGGTGCTTTTAGACAAAGATGTAGAGGTCTCAAAAAAGTACGGGATTAGGGCCCATCCAGCCCATTTTTTTATAGATCGCCAGGGGGTTTTGATTGGTGAGACACGTGGGGGGAGAGACTGGGCAACCGACGGGGTTCGAAAGCTTATCCGGTTTCTTGTTCAAAAGAATTAAGGGATCATAAACTATGAATTTCTCTCTGGAGGATGGATTTATGAAAAGGATCTGGCAAAGTGTTTTTGTGTTGTTTTTTATTCTTGTCTTTTTGGGGAACTGGGTTTTTGCCCAGGAGACCAAGGGGCCAAAAATTGTTATTGAGGGTATCAGACACGACTTTGGGGAAGTCAAAGAAGGAGAGGTTGTGACGCACACCTTTCGTGTCTTAAACCAAGGCAATGAAACACTAAAGATAATAAGAGTCAAACCCGGGTGAGGCTGTGCAGGGGCCCATTTTGACAAGGCCATGCCCCCGGGCGGGGAGGGGAAAATCAGACTTCAGATCAATACAAAAGGGTACCAGGGTTCTGTTAACAAGAGCGCCATGGTCTACCATAATGACCCTGACAAAAAGACGCTTATACTGAAAATGACGGCCAACGTCAAAGCCGCGATCTATCTTTCATCCCGATATGTCAGTGTTTATGGAATGGAAGGCCAAAGCGTGACTCGGGTGGTAGATATCAAGGCCGAATTGGATAAGCCATTAAGGATTACCGCGACCGAATTTAACCTGAGAGAGAAACTGTCCTACACCATAGAAGAGATTGAAAAAGGCAGGAAGTATCGGATCAAGTTCAAAAGCATCCCCAGCCCCCCTCAGACCTATACGGGCTTTTTAAAATTGAAGACCAATTATCCTGAAAGACCGGATATAACAATACGAATAAGAGGGCGAATCGCAAAAAAAGGTTAAATTTCTCCTTGCCTAAAGAAACTTTCCTTTAGACTTGGGTTTTGACCCTGTCCCTACCAAGAAACGTAATACCACAGTTCGGCGCAGACCCTTACCCATGGAATCTTGATTTGTTGTGGTGTCAGCCTTGACAATAATCCATAACATATTTATACTATACTAAAATAATATAGAATAAATAGCCGGATAATCTGAATGAGAAGGAGAAAGGGATGAAATTTGTAAAAAACCAAGAATCTGATGAAACCCTGGACCTGGTATGCCGTATGTGTCCCATGCATCTCATGGAGCCCGGAGAAAAGCTGCGTTGTTTGAAGAAGGGGCAGGTACTGGAGATCCTGACTGATTATGACGGTGCGCTTGAAGACATCCCCGAGTGGTGTAAAAAATGCGGACAGGAGTTTCTTGGGATAGAAGAGGATGAGGACTGTTACAAACTGTATATACGGAAGAGAAAATAGAGGTACCGCGATGGAAAATGTTTACATGGATCATGCCGCGGCAACACCCGTGAATAGAGAAGTTGTGGATGCAATGCTTCCCTACTTTGACAGGGAATTTGCAAACCCATCCACGGTCTATGAAATGGGTTCCAGGGTGAGGCAGGTCGTTGAAGAACAACGGGCAAAGGTAGCCAGTCTGATTGGGGCCAGCCCGGAGGGGATAATTTTCACATCCTCCGGGGCCGAGGCAAATAACCTTGCCATAAAAGGGGTGGCTTTTGCAAAGCAGAAAAAGGGAAACCATATCATTGTTTCTGCTATTGAGCATCATTCTGTTCTCAATTCAGCCCGGTTTCTTGAACGTATGGGGTTTGAGGCAAGTTTTCTGCCGGTGGATGAGTACGGGTTGGTGTCGCCCGGGCGATTAATGGAGGCCATCAGACCCGAGACAGTCCTTGTTTCCATAATGCATGCAAACAATGAGATCGGCACCATTGAACCCATATATGAACTTTCTTTGGTCTGCCGGGAAAAGGGAGTTATGTTTCATACGGATGCGGTGGCAACGGTGGGCAATATTCCGGTGAAAGTAGACGATCTTGGTGTGGACCTCCTGAGCCTGTCAGGCGTCTCTATGGGGGCCCCAAAAGGGATCGGTGCACTTTATTTTAGAGAAAGGACAAGGCTGATGCCTTTGATCCATGGGGGCATACAGGAAAGCGGCCGGAGGGCAGGCACGGAGAATGTCCCCGCTATCGTGGGTCTTGGTAAGGCGTCGGTGCTTGCCGCGGAAAGACTCGGCAGTTCAGAAGACTCTTTACGAATACAAGAAATGAGGAACGCCCTTGTTTCAGGAGTCCAGGAGCATATTGAACATTCAAAATATACGGGACACCCGGAAAAAAGACTTCCCGGTCATGCCAGTTTTTGTTTTGAGGCCATTGAGGGGGAGTCCCTCATCTTTATGCTTAGCCAGGGCGGAATTTATGCCAATACGGGTTCAGCCTGCGCATCCAAGGCCCTGAAGACTTCCCCTGTTCTTGTGGCGATTGGCATACCCACAGCCATGGCACAGGGGTCGATCGTTTTTACTATGAATAATACCAATAGGAGTGAAGAGGTGGAATACGTGCTGGAAAAACTTCGTCAGGCGGTTGGTAAACTCCGATCATTTTCCCCCATTTGGAAGGAGAAACAGGCTGCCTAGGAGATAGGGCGCCCCAAAAGGTATGCAGATAAGTGGGCATTTATCAAAGGAGCGAGAGCGTTGTAATCACAAAAAAGAGGCCTTAAAATGAAGCTATCGAGCAGAAGTCGAAATGGAACCAGGATGATGGTTGATCTGGCCCAACATTATGACAAAGGCCCCATACAAATAGGCGAAATTGCAAAGCGCCAGGATATTTCTGTGAAGTATCTTGAACAATTGGTTATCCCTTTGAAGAAGGCTGATTATATAAGAAGCGTCCGGGGGCCAAAGGGGGGGCATATGTTGGCAAAACGCCCTGATGAAATTACTGTCGGAGAGATTGTCAGAATCCTTGAGGGAGGGATTGACCTGTCTGTCTGTATTGAAAACCCCGATGCTTGTGAAAAGACCGGGAGCTGTTTGACACGTGGCGTCTGGGAAGAGGCCACAAAGGCGATGTATGAAAAACTCAATTCAACAACCCTGTCCAAAATGATCGAAACCAGCGAAAACAGTTGAGCATTGCTGAGGAGGTATCGGATGTATTCAGAAAAGGTGATGGACCATTTTTCAAACCCGAGAAATGTTGGCACAATTGAGGATGCTGACGGTATCGGTGAGGTGGGAAATGCCACTTGCGGAGACATGATGACCTTTAATATAAAGGTAGATGGCGATAGATTGACGGATATCAAATTCAAAACATTTGGGTGTGTCGCCGCTATTGCGGTGTCCAGTATGGTAAGTGACATGGCCAACGGGAAGACTCTGGATGCAGCCACGGCCATACCAAAAAAGAAGGTTGCGGAATCCCTGGACGGACTTCCAAAAGAAAAGATGCACTGTTCAAATCTTGGTGCCCAGGCGCTTGCCGAAGCAATCAAGAATTATGAGGAAAACAGGTTGGAGAAACCAGCGGGTTCGCAATAAATGGTGTGCAAACCGGATATGGGTGAGTAGAAAAAAAGTAAATTCTCAATAAGTTGGGGCCCGAACCCCACTCCAGAAATCCCATTATTTCGGTTGGGCTTATTGAGAAGTTACAAAAAAAGGACGTAACGCATATCGCATATTCTGTATGAATTACGGGGAAAAGATAGGGGGTTTTATGAAGATTGTTTCCATATCAAAAAGCAAAAAAAAGGGCACCCCAAAGGTGGCAATTGACGAATCGGTTCTTATCGCTGATCATGGACTGGAGGATGATGCTCATGCGGGCAAATGGCATCGACAAGTGAGTTTTCTTGCCTCTGAGAGCATTGAGAAGGCTCGAGACAGGGGGCTAGATGTCGGTTTTGGGGACTTTGCCGAAAATATAGCCACAGAAGGGATTGATTGGCAAAATATCCCTGTGGGCACTTTGATACAGCTGGGAAAGTCGGCATTGGTAGAGATCACCCAGATTGGGAAGGAGTGTCACAACAAATGTGCAATTTATTATAAGGCAGGAGATTGTATCATGCCGCGGGAAGGGATCTTTGCCCGTGTGCTGAAGGGTGGAAAGATACGATGCGGCGAAACGGTTCAAATCGTCGATGAACCACCCCATGTGGAGTGTGCATCATAGAGGATATCTGTTTATGAGCACTGAAAGCGGTAGGGTTCAAAAAATTGAAAATGGCTGGGCCTGGGTCATGACCGAACGAAAGGATGCATGTGACCATTGTGGTCAAAAAGCCAGTTGTAACATGATCGAGGGGATAGACCGCATGTTGGTCAAGGCCACAAACAGTGCCAAAGCCGGTGGGGGCGATTATGTTGAGCTTTTTCGCAGCACAAAGACCAAGATGAAGGGCATGTTAATCCGCTATATCTTGCCGGTTATCGGGCTTCTGGTGGGGGCTCTATCCAGCGGTAGCCTGTCAAAGGTTTTTGGGTTGAATCAGGGTTTTGGTACTGTGCTTTTTACTTTTATGGGTGTCGTCATAGCATTTGTTCTGGTGCGGGTGCTGGGGATTCGTATGGATGCACGACAGGAACTGACCCCAGCGGTATTAGGCATCATACGTCGAGCCCGAAATAGTTTTCCCTCGGAAAAAGTGAAACTGTCGGGGAGTAGTTCTGCTTTGGCAAATGGAGGTCGGCGTTACTCACCCGGTATGCTCGTGAAGGAAAACAGACATTAAGGGCCTACGCAAAAACAACTTCACATTTTCGCATCCCTGCTTCAGGCCATCTTTGGTTGCGCCTCAATCGCAAAATCCTAGAAATAGTATTACTATTCCTGTG
>JAUVRS010000209.1 GCA_030597505.1 Desulfobacteraceae bacterium | reverse complement strand
TGGAACTTGAGATGCCAGAAGGAATAGGTCTGGGAGATCCTGTGTGTCGTCTTGTCATCACGAAAAAATAGCCACGCCGCGCTCCTTTGACCTCAGCCAGCCCATTTGCCTCTGACCCGGCCCGGACCACAGTTTCTCCTCTGACCCAAATCCGGGCACCAATTCTGCGAAGTTATTTCTGCGCAGACCCTAAACCAAAAGACCCACTGGAAAGCAGTTAAAATGTAGCTACAATGTAAACAAATCTGTTGCGAACTGTGGATTGATGATGTATAAACAGGACCTGATAACCCAACTGTTGTTTTAATTATTTCCAGGGAGGTAACCACATGGAATTTGGCTTAAGCGAAGAACTACAAATGCTGAGAGAGATGGCTAGAGATTTTGCTGCAGAAAAGATCACTCCATACGCGGACGAATGGGACGAAAACCATTATCTGCCCTATGAAGAAGTCTTGAAACCAAAGGGAGAACTGGGTTTTTTTGGCACCGTAATCCCTGAAGAGTATGGCGGAAATGAAATGGGATGGATGGCTGCAATAATTCTGACCGAAGAAATCGCACGCGCTTCCAGCTCTTTGAGGGTCCAGATCAACATGCAGGCCCTTGGTTGTGCTTTTACCATCTATCGATATGGAACAGAAGAATTAAAGAAAAAATATATTTCCAAGTTGGTGAGCGCCGAATATATGGGGGGGTTTGCCATCACAGAAGCAAACGCCGGTTCCGATGTTATGGCGATTAAATCCACTGCTGTGGACAAAGGAGACCACTGGCTCCTTAACGGCTCAAAGACGTGGATATCCAACAGTACGTTGGCTGATGTGCTGATTTGCTATGCCTTTACCGACAGGGAGGCCCGAGGCAAAGGTTTGTCCGCCTTTGTCATTGAGCCAAAAAACTTTGAAAATATCACCACAACAGACCTGGACAAGATGGGATCGAGGTCCTCTCCCACAGGGGAAGTTTTTTGGAAGATACAAAGGTCCCAAAAGAAAATATCCTGGGTAAACCGGGTGATGGGGCAAAGATCGTTTTTGGATCACTAAATCAGACTCGGCTCTCGGCCGCAGCCGGGGGTGTCGGACTGGCCCAGGCATGTCTTGATGCCGCAACATCCTACTGTCAGGAAAGACAGCAGTTCGGAAAACCCATCGGCCAGTACCAGATGAACCAGGACATGATCGCTCAGATCGCTGCAGAAATCGAAGCGGCTCGTCTGGTAGTATACAAGGCGGCATGGCAAAAAGATCAAGGCCAACTGGAGAACACCCTGGAGGTGGCACACGCAAAATACCTGGCTGGAGAAGTGGCGGTCAAGGCATCCCATGTGGCAATGAAAATCCTGGGCGCCTATGGATATTCCACCGAGTATCCGGTGGCTCGATACTATCGTGACGCCCCCACCTATCAGATGGTGGAGGGTTCCTCAAATATATGCAAGTGGATCATTGCCCTGGATCAGCTGGATATCCGGAAGGCCAACAGGTAAACAACAAAGAATTTATATTCAAACGGCACGGAGGAAGATATGAGATCCTATTTTGAAAAAATGATGCCTTTAGGAAAGCCCCTTTCGGACAAGCAAAGGCAAGACATGAGGCAGAATGTCGAAGAAATCAAGGGTGTGGAAGAAAACATTGCCACGGCAGTGGAGGTCATAAAAAATGCGGGAATCCCTGTGGAGGTGATAAAAAAAAGAGGCCAATTGACGGTATGGGAGAGAATCGAACATCTGATAGATCCCGGCACATGGTGTCCCCTTCACACCCTTTATGATCCTCAGTTTAATGAAGAGGGTACCACCGGGGTGATCGACGGTCTTGCCAAAATAAACGGCAAATGGGCCGTGGTGATAGGTTTTGACAACAAGGTCATGGCTGGAGCCTGGATAGCGGGTCAGGCCGAAAACCAGCTAAGAGCCACAGAAATAGCCAAAAGACTTCACATCCCATTGGTGTGGCTCGTCAACTGCAGCGGGGTCAAACTGACTGAACAGGAGGAGGTATACGCCACCCGAAGGGGAAACGGCACCACGTTTTTTCGTCACGCTGAACTGGAAAAAGTGGGAATTCCGGTCCTGGCCGGCATATACGGGACAAACCCTGCAGGCGGAGGATATCAGGGAATCAGTCCCACAATCCTTTTGGCACACAAGGATGCCAACATCGCCGTTGGGGGTGGGGGGATTGTCAGCGGAATGACTCCAAAAGGATTATTTGACGAAGAAGGGGCTGAGCAAATTATTGAGGCGACCCGACACTTCAAACAGGTGCCTCCAGGCAGCGTCCCTATCCACCACAACGAGACCGGTTTTTTTAAAGAAGTCTATGACACGGAAGAAGAGGTTCTTGATGCCCTAAAAAAATATATGGCCATGATGCCCGCATATGACCCGGGTTTTTTCCGCGTGGCAGAACCAAAGGAACCCATGTTCCCGGGGGATGACATCAACCACCTTGTGCCTTTCAACCAGAAAAGGAGTTATGACTTTGAACAGGTACTGGCCCGGATTCTTGACAACAGCGAACACATGGAATTTAGGCCCGGGTATGGACGGGAGGTCTACACAGGCCTGGCCAAGATCGATGGCTTTCTGATGGGGTTTATCGGTAACCGCCAGGGGTTTTTGGGGACAGACTATCCCGAATACGCCCCTTACCCGGGTATCGGTGGGAAGCTTTACCGTCAGGGGCTGATCAAGATGAATGAATTCGTGACCCTTTGTAACCGGGACAGGCTCCCCATTGTCTGGTTCCAGGATACCACAGGGATTGACGTGGGTGATATCGCGGAAAAGGCTGAACTCCTTGGCCTCGGACAGTCACTTATATACTCAATCGAGCAGACCGACGTACCCCAGATGTGCATCGTTCTGCGAAAAGGGACCGCAGCTGCCCATTATGTAATGGGCGGGCCCACAGCCAACAACCATAACACCTTTACCCTCGGGACACCAACCACTGAAATCTATGTCATGCACGGAGAAACAGCCGCCGCTGCTTCATTTGCAAGAAGGCTGGTCAAGGAAAAAGATGGGGGCCGGCCCATCGGCCCGGTCATCGACAAGATGAACGCCCTGGCAAAACAGTATTATGAGAATTCTCGTCCTGTTTACTGTGCCACCAGGGGCTTTGTGGATGAGGTCGTATCATTTCCCGACCTGAGAAAATATGTAGTTGCGTTCGCAGGTTGCGCCTATCAGAACCCCTTGTCCATCTGCCCGCAACACCACATGATGCTTCCAAGGATAATCAAGGGATAAACGACCACCATATATCCCCGTCAAGCAAAAGGCTGGAGGAGGGCTCTGCGACCGGCAAAACGGTTGGCCCTCTCCAGCCTTTTGACATACATTTCAGGTACCCGTTCACGGGTTCAACGGTTCAGAGGTTCAAGGTTCCGTTTTTTTATCCGAGATAGGAGAGAAATGTAACCCCGATAAAAAAGGTGATTAGCCCGAAGAAACGAATCGTACGAGGGCTGGCACTCATAAACCACCATTCCAGAAGAGCTTTTGCCTGTTGTTGCGGCGCCATAAGAAAATAGACCCCCTTGAACACGGCCAGCAGCCCAATTATAAATGCCAGCCAGAACATGCCCCTGTTAAAAAAGGCCCCGACAACCAGAACCAGGCCGACAACAAAAGGCAACAAAGACAGCAGCTTTGTGTTAGCCGTGAGGAATACCTTTTTTAAGAATTTTCTGGTCGATTCGGTATAAATGATTAAAAACGTGCCCGAAATGACCCACAGGATGGCAATAATATACAATGCTATCTTCATCGGAACCCCCTTTTAATCATAGGGTTAGTCCAGCGAGACCGGTCTTCTCTGTCAGAAATCGATCAAATGCATCATCATCAAGTCTGATGCGTTCAGCCAGGATATCTTCGGTAAATGGCCCGGCAGCATAAACGGCCTTTGGAGAATCAGACAAAACCGCTTCCACGATAAGGTCGGAGATCAGCTCAGGCCCCGGTACGGTGAGCCCGGCAAACATCTTACCGACGCCCGCGCCAGACGCCTGATATATGGGTTTATAATCCGGATCGGTCCTTGCCATCAGATCTCCGGTCAATTCATTGGCCACCTCATTGAATTCCGTCGCCAGCGGCCCCGGACGAATCGCAATCACCCGTATTCCAAAAGGCCGCAACTCCATTCGCAATGCATCGGTGATTGCTTCCACGGCATATTTTGTGGAGGCATACGGTCCGCTCATGGGAAAGGTGAATTTTCCAACGATGGAACTGAGATTTACAATGGTGCCATTTCTGAGGCTTCGCATGCCGGGGAGACAGGCCTGGGTAACCCGTACCAGGGAGAAAAAATTAACCTCGAACATACGCCTCAGTGTTTCCAGGGAAACATCCTCAAGGGCCCCTCGAATGCTGTACCCGGCGTTGTTTATAAGCACACTTACCGGTTTTCCAAGATCAGAGAGGTATTTACAAAACCCCTCAACATCCCCGGGTTGTGACAGGTCAACCTGTCTGGGTGTGATACCCTGGACCTGATTTGAAAGCTCCTTCAGACGGTCCACCCTCCTGGCAGCTGCGATGACCTCAAACCCTTCCCGGGCAAGCCTTGCGGCAGTTTCCCGCCCGATTCCACTGCTCGCCCCGGTTACCAGTGCTATCTGTCCTTTTCCTTCCATTTTTTCCTCCTGATGGTATCGGTAATTGCCGGGCTTGACCTCTCTATTTATGAGTTGTATCCTGCTCACCCACCCCATTCTTTGACACAAATTATGGAGTCGTGAGCCGTACATGCCCTGCAGACCGAAAGATTGTAGATTATAGATGATATGGTGTCGGATTTTTCTACCAAATAACCTTATACGAGGTCAACAGATTACAACGCCTCAGACCCTTATCAAAAAACTGAACCGACCAAAAGGAGACCACCAATATGGGTCGTCTAAAAAAACTCATAGATCAATCCCATGTCCACGAACGCAAACTGGAATTCCGCACCTATCCTCTCGAAGACGATCGATTGATCGTTGAGGGATGGCTCAGAGATGAACGGCTGGAGCAAGGGTACCATTGGAACGGCAAATCACGACCTCCTGGAGTAGTCCACTGGATGTGTGTTCGGATCCTCGTGGGGGGCTGGCCCCCGTCTATCCTGGATGCCGAGGCGGAAATGCCCGAGATCCCCCATG
>JAUVRS010000287.1 GCA_030597505.1 Desulfobacteraceae bacterium | reverse complement strand
GGTCCCGGAGGCCTTTGCCGGCAGCGATGCTTCGATATTCTGTTCAGGATACGTGCCATCTTCTCCCCCTGGCCGGACTTCTTGAAAGAGAGTTGATTAAAAAAGGGTTGCTTTTCTGTGTGGAAGAGGAGAGTGAGTTGCTAGGTGGCGTTCGTCCGAATTCCACAAAAAACAAAGCGTTTTTTCTCAATTTCAAAGGCGCGGGAAGGCTTGATTCCAGAAGTCTTGCAGTTCTGGAAAATATCTTACGTTTTCGGGACCAGGTGGCCAGACGCAGAGATTGTCCTCATTTTAAGGTCCTGGGCAATGAATCAATCAAAGAAATTGTTCGAGTCAAACCGGTTTCCAGGGCTGATCTTGCTGGAATCAAAGGTTTTAGCCCCAAAATGATAGATCGTATGGGGGACTCGCTTATTGAGAAAGTAAAGGAGGGGTTAAATATCTCTGATGACACGCTTCCTGTATACCCCCACATAAGCCGGCAAAAGTTGAGATCCAAAGAGGCCACCCGCGTAAAGGCCTTGAAAAGCTGGCGCGAACAACTTGGCGGGAAGTGGAGAGTTGATCCAGCTGTCGTTTTTACGAACTCTCAGATACGGGCAATCTCCATCGCCAACCCCGGAGGGCCTGAGAGCATGGAATGTATCGAAGATATAAGAAAATGGCAGATCAAACTCTTTGGCTCTGGCATTTGCAATGTTCTTCAGGAAACTGGTTGATTTGAATGGCTATCTTGTGAGTACGTGAAATGAATTGGGCACTTAACTTCTCGTTTCATGGCTTTCCTCGACTTATTTCCCTGTTTATGGGTGTGTTCCTTGGCGCCTATTCTTTCTTTTTCCTGAAACCAGAAAATACCCAATAGATCCCCCAGATCAAGGCCACCGGGCCAACGCCCACATACAAGAAGGGAAACCAGTGGACGTCCCAGGGTTTAAGATAAAACCCTGTGAGTGCTAGCCAAAAAAGAGAGGCTAAAATGGCAATTCGTATCCATCCCGTAAACCTGAACCCGAGAGTGAGGAGTTTAAGGGGTTGATCAGATTTTTTTGCCGTCAATCTGGGGAGCATAAGAATGCCCAAAATAATGGCAACAATCAAGAGGATTTCCAGTATTCCAGACATTTCTACTCTCCCCGGCCAGAAAAAAACAAGGTCTTTGTGTGTGAGGAATCCGCAATGAAATGCGTTTAACCTGACCCCTGAACCAAATAATATCCTATCAGAGAAGGGGTGATCAATCAAGACCTTGAAATATTTCGAGTATTAAAATCCGAACCTGACCCCGGTACCATCTTCCGGAGCTACCCCGGTTAAATAAAAGCAAAATCGGATTTAACTGGGCAGGCGGGGCATGCGCGGAGATTGTGAAAAATAGCCATTTATGAACAGGCATTTTTGAGGTTTTTAAGATGAACAAGGAACATCGGCGAGAAGTGGATCGACGTCGCAATTTTGGGATTATCAGTCACCCCGATGCGGGTAAGACCACACTGACTGAGAAACTGTTGCTGTTTGGCGGAGCCATCCAACAGGCAGGGGCGATCAGGGCTCGCAAGGCAGCGCGCCATGCGGCCAGCGACTGGATGGATATCGAAAAAGAACGGGGTATCTCCGTCACAACCTCTGCCATGAAATTTAATTACCGGGGATACGAAATCAACCTGTTAGATACTCCGGGGCACCAGGATTTTTCAGAAGACACCTACCGGGTGTTGACCGCGGTGGATAGTGCCCTGATGGTAATTGACAGCGGGAAGGGGGTCGAACCGCAAACCGAAAAATTGATGGAAGTATGCCGGATGCGTAACACTCCCATCATGACTTTTATCAACAAACTGGACAGAGACGGTCTTTTGCCGCTGGACCTGCTGTCTGACATTGAAGAAAAACTGCAAATCGAATGTGTTCCTCTTTCCTGGCCCGTGGGTATGGGCAAGGCTTTTAAGGGAGTCTACAATAGATACCGCCAGGAAATGCACTTCTTCACCGGGGGGCAGGAGACCCGTCCACAGGAAAGTGTCATGATTCATGATCTCGCCGATCCCCGTCTCGATCGATTATTAGGAAGCCAGGCCAGGGAATTGCGCGACGATATTGAGTTGTTGGAAGGGGCAGCGGATCCTTTTGAATTACAGCACTATTTAAAAGGCAATCAAACTCCAGTTTTTTTTGGCAGCGCCATCAACAATTTTGGGGTCAAAGAGCTGCTTGATGCCTTTGTGGAAATGGCTCCTGCCCCCACCTCACGTTCTACGCAGACCCGACGCGTGTCACCCTATGAAGATGCCTTTTCGGGGTTCGTTTTTAAGATTCAGGCAAATATGGATCCGGCTCATCGTGATCGCATCGCTTTTTTGCGCGTGTGCTCAGGGCGGTTCCGACGCGGAATGAAGGTGATTCATCACCGGATCGGCAAAGAAATCACCATTTCCAACGCGACCATATTTCTTGCCCAGGACCGCACCAAAGCCGAAGAAGCCTTTGCAGGAGATATCATCGGTATACACAATCATGGCACAATCAAAATCGGGGACACCTTTACCGAAAAAGAACCTCTGAAATTCACGGGCATTCCCAATTTTGCCCCAGAGCGATTCCGGCGAATACGGTTGAAGAATCCCATGAAGGCCAAACAACTCCAGAAAGGTCTTGTTCAACTGGCCGAAGAAGGGACCGTACAGGTATTTCGGCCGGTGGGGACCAGTGAGTACGTTCTTGGTGCGGTGGGAGACCTTCAATTCGACGTGACTTCAGAACGGCTCAAATCTGAATACGGGGCGGACACTGTTTATGAAACGGTGCAATATATGATTGCGCGCTGGGTGTCATGCGAAGATCAAAAACGCCTCGGGGATTTTGAACGGAATAACGTTGGTTATCTGGCCCACGATGCAGAAGGACATCTGACCTTTTTGGCTTCCAGTGAGTGGCGCCTCAAGAATTGCATGGAAAAATGGCCCGGAGTCGCATTCCTAAAGACCCGGGAACACAACTGATCGTAACGGCGGGTAGAGAGGATACGGGTCAGGTGATATGAGGCCCTGGTCAGTCACCCTTGGGCTGGTCCAGATGACCCTCTCGGATCACTCTGAATTTTCCAGACTCAAGATCCACGTCGTACACGTTGAAATTTGTCCGAAAGTCGAATCCCTCGTAATGTACCGCGAAGTTAATTGATATAGATCCGGTCTTTTTGCTGCTAACGATTCGGTGAAACACGCCCCGAGGCCACACCAGCATTGCCCCTCCCTCAAACAACGTAGCCCCTTCCTCCTCGATATGCGTGGCAGTGACCATGAAAGACCTCATTTTTCCATGTGCCCGCGTGTAGAGATCTACATAACGCGTCCCGTGGAGGACGATGAGATTGTCATCCTGATGAGGGTGCATATACCAGGGGGAAATCATGTCCCCCACAGATCCGGGTGAACGGGCTCCATTTTCATGAATAACGCGGTCTACAGCATCAATGTGGGAGAAGACATCGATCGGGATTTTGTCAAAGAAAACCCCGGGTGTGCGCCGGAAAACTTTTAGCGGGATGATACGGTAGAGCCCCGGGGACTCATGGATAGTCCGATTTCTTGCCATTATATTTCCCCCACAGTGTTTTCCGATCAATGTCTATGGACTGGAGTTTTCAATAGGTCTACATGGCCCACTACTTTTTGTCTGTTGCCACATTCTTTTGGCCAAGTCCTCACCTGGAACCAAACCTGGTGGTCAAGATTACCATAAAAGCCGTTTGAGTTCAAATCTCTTTTATTGTTAAGGTTTCTGGCATCCCACCGCTTTCAGAGGATACTGGGGTTATATTC
>JAUVRS010000194.1 GCA_030597505.1 Desulfobacteraceae bacterium | reverse complement strand
GTCTCACTGTAATCATCAGCCCCATGAGCCACTGCTGAAAAGGACCAAACCGCCAGCGCTGCTAGCAACATACAAACAAAAGATAATTTAAACACGTTCGTGGCTTCCTCCTTAAACTTATAGACTATGGTAATGTCCGTCGAGATAGAACGAAATTGTCAAACATGGACCAGACCCTTTTCCAACAATTGCATGATCAAATCTAAGCAACTGCACTTTAATGGTCTCAGATTTGTTATTCGGATAAATGAGAGAATGATTTTCACCACCCGCCCTGATGAATGCTCCCTCGGAGTTTCGTAAACGAATTCAACAGGGTAAACTTCGTTCAAGATCCTTATTCAATCCACTGCTAGGCCGGGTGGGGCTTTTTTGGGTTAAAAATCACCGAGGGTTCAAACCTTTCCGCCCCACGAAAACCCTCCGCCTCCTTACAATCGCCGTACCTGTCCCTAAGATCCGGCAAGGGTCCTGCGTCCAGCGCATACATGGGGCAGGCCTCAACGCAGATGGGTTGTTGCCCCGCCTCCAACCGGTCAAGACAGAGGTCGCATTTTTGCATCCGGGCATTTTTCTCCGGCCCGAATTGCGGCGCGTCCCAGGGGCACGCTTTGAGACATGATGTGGGACAATCCAGATTTCCCAGGCATTTTTCAGGATCAACCACAACGATGCCGTCTGAATCCCTTTTGGTGATGGCTCCAGCCGGGCAGACCTTCACACACGGAGGGTTTTTACAGTGAAAACAGGGTACGGGTAAATAGGCCACAAAAAGATCAGGGAATCTGCCTTTCTCTAATGTTTGGAGTCGCAACCAGTTGACAGGACCGGCATCAATGTCATGCCAGTCCTTACATGCCACCGCACAGGTAAAGCAACCCGTGCACCGCGTTTGATCCAGATAGATTCCTCTCTGAGTCATGGCATTGTCCTCTCCGCAGCCGCCACTTGAACAAGGACGCTGTTCATGTGGTGCGCCCCGCTGGGGGAATGGGCATCATCGGTCAACACATTTGCGCAACCCCCATGATCCACGCCTTTTTTATCGGGGTCATACCATGCCCCTTGGCTGACGTTGACAACTCCTGGCATAATACGTTCGGTCACCTTGGCCGGAATCCGTATTTTTCCTCGATCGTTAAAGACATCCACCAGATCACCTTCCTCGATATCACGTTTCTTGGCGTCTATGGAATTTATCCAGACCGAATGGGGTTCAATTTCCCGCATCCAGGGCACATTGTGCCAGGTGGAATGGGCGCGTGTTTTGTAATGGGTGGTAAGGAGTTGCAAGGGATATTTTGCAGCCAGCGGAGAGTCATAGCTTTCCGGGGGCTTCAGGTATTTGGGTATTGGCGGAAGCAAGGGATTATCCATCTCCTCCATATGTTTGGAGTAAATTTCGATCTTTCCGGATAAGGTTTCAAAACGATTATTTTCGGGGTCCTCTATCTGCTCCCTGAACGAAATGATGGGCTCCGGGAGTTTGATCCTGACCACACCGTCTTGTTTCATTTTATCATAGTCGTGGATGTCGTCACGACTTTCTCCGATGGCACGTAAAATATCATCCTCATCCATGTCAACCAGACCTGGCGGAAGACCCAGTTTTTTTGAAAGCTCCCGGGCAATTTCCAGATCAGACTTGGATTCATATAAAGAATCAATGGCCTTATTGAGACAGATGTAATAGGGCGAACCCAGCCAAGGGGGAGCGATGTCGTTCCGTTCCATAAAGGTGTTTACCGGCAGGACAATGTCAGCGAGTTTGGCGGTGGGTGTCATAAACTGTTCATGCACCACTACAAATTCAAGGGCCTTAAAGGCCTCTACGCCGCGGCGTGTGTTCGGGTGCTGGTTGATAAAATTGCTGGCTACAACATAGGCCATCTTAAGATCGGTGGGATACCCCCCGGCACGGCCACGCAATATAGCGTCAAAGACCTTGGCGCTGTGTATACGGGCACTGTTGGGATTGGTCCCACCCCGCAACTTATGGAGGCTGTTTTTTCGCGGCGGGGCACCCTTTTCCACGGGGTTTCGAGACCCGTGCGTCCCGGACCCTGTCTCACGGCTGGAATAGGCCCTCATAAACCCGGAGGCATATCCCCCGCTGATTCCAATGTTCCCGGTGACAGCAGTGAGGACGTTGGCGGCGCGGGAATACTGTTCACCCCTGGCTGCGCGGGACGGACCCCAACCAGCAATAAGGGCTGCAGGTTTGGATTGAGCATATTCCCGTGCCAGCTCAGCAATGGTCTGTGCCGGCACGGTGGTGATAGTCTCCGCCCATTCCGGGGTCTTGGGGACGTCATCTTCGTGACCCAGTACATAATCCCGATAACTTTCAAAACCCACAGTGTATTTCTCCACAAAGGCCTTGTCTTCAAGTCCCTCGGTGATGATGACGTATGCCATGGCGATGAGCATGGCCGCATCCGTGCCCGGACGAATAGGGATCCACTGTTTGGCAAAGGTGGCGGCTGTGTCTGTGTATCGGGGATCGACGACCACGATCTTGATGCCCTTTTCCCGCACCCTGGCAAGAGTGAAACTGGTTTCCGGGTCCCACACCGTGTTGGCCGGGTTCCATCCCCACAGGACAACAAGACGGGAGTTCAGGAGGTCATCCCGGGAATTGCCCGTCCTCATGGTCCCATATGTAGCCATTGACGCAAACAGCGCTCCTTCATACGAGGCAACCCCCCAAATGCGGGTAAAACCGCCAAATGCAAGGAGCATGGCCCCAACAGGAATCGGACCATGGAGCATCCCCTGGTTGCCGGATCCGGCGGCAAAGAAAATACTCGAGTTACCATAGGTATCTTTTATCCTTTTTAGTTCAAAGGCAACTTTTTCCAAGGCCTCTTCCCACGAGACCCGTTCAAACCTTCCTTCACCGCGTTCCCCAACACGGCGTAAGGGATATTTGAGCCTGTCGGGGGAATAGACCCGCTGACGGTAGGCCCGCCCGCGTAAACACGCCCTTAGCTGCGGGTCCTCACCGTTGTCGCTCTCAAGTCTGATGATCTTTCCGTCTTTTACATG
The DNA here is from genome assembly GCA_030597505.1 of Desulfobacteraceae bacterium. Lineage (GTDB taxonomy): Bacteria > Desulfobacterota > DSM-4660 > Desulfatiglandales > Desulfatiglandaceae > JABMQV01. Next base: position 2,405 of record JAUVRS010000194.1, on the reverse strand, counting down.
TGCCTTGAGAACACAACGGCCTCCACAGTCATGGCAGCAACCGGTGGGCACCACGGTGACGTGGTCTTGTGAGATCATATCTTACCCCTGAAATGTCATATTTGTTTTTAATTCCCGCAAAACCCGTTTCTTAAAAAATTCATCATATCAGACATTTAAAAAACCAACCAAAGATCTTTGCAAATCACCGTTGGATCATTGGGACATCAGGTGTCGTGGGAATCTAACAGTAATCACAAATTTTTTCAATATCACGATTCGGGTGTATGGCGCCACTTGACACAAAACAAATGATTCGACTACTTTGTGGAATGAGTTCGCCGCGTGGGCTGCCCTGCCCCGCTACCTGTTACGATCGTTTCTTGTGGAAAATAATCTTTGTTTCGGTTTAGAAGGAGTACAAAAATGAGAAGTGACGAAATCAAAAAGGGTCCCAGGCGGGTAGCGCATCGTTCTCTGCTTCGGTGTCTGGGTCTCGATGGAGAGGACCTTCAGCGGCCATTGATCGGTATCGTCAACGGGTTTAATGAAATCATTCCGGGTCACATCCATCTGAGAGATCTGACTCAGGAGGTCAAGGCAGGTGTATATCAGGCAGGTGGAACACCCATCGAATTTCCCATGATCGGTGTCTGCGACGGGCTGGTCATGGGGCATGAGGGGATGAGATATTCTTTGCCGAGCCGGGAGCTGATAGCTGACAGCATAGAGCTCATGACAAGAGCCCACTGTTTTGACGGGCTTGTCATGGTCACAAATTGCGACAAGATCAACCCGGCCACTTTGATGGCAGCGGCAAGGCTCGACCTTCCGGCAATCATCGTCAGTGGTGGACCCATGCTCCCGGGGCGATTGAGGGGGCAATGCATCGACCTTGTAACGGCCTTTGAGGCATCCGGCAGGCTTGTGGCAAATGAGATCTCACAAAAAGAGGCTGCAGAGGTGGAGATGGCTGCCACCCCTACGGTGGGGGCATGTGCAGGGTTATTCACCGCGAACTCTATGAACTGTATGATCGAAGTCTTGGGTATGAGTTTACCGTTTAATGGCACGATCCCGGCCCCTTATTCGGAACGGAAAATCCTGGCCCGCCAGTCTGGAAGAGCGGTTGTCAGTCTGGTGGTGAAAGATATCAGGCCCTCGGCAATCATGACCCGACAGGCGTTCTTGAATGCGAGTGCCGTTGACATGGCCATTGGCGGTTCAACCAATACACTTCTCCATCTCCTGGCCGTTGCTCAGGAAGCACGGGTGGAGATAACCCTGGATGATGTTGACCGGATCAGCCGCAAGACCCCAAACCTGTGTCGCATAAGCCCATCCGGAGCACACCATATTGTGGATTTCCATGAGGCAGGCGGCATTCCGGCGGTCCTGGCCCTCCTAGAAAAAAAAGGGCTTGTAGATATGGATTGCATCAGTGTCACCGGCACCCGCCTCAGCGAGTCAATGGACAACATATCAGTTCTAAACAATAAAGTCATTCGCCCGCTTGAGAACCCTTATGCCGCTCAAGGGGGGTTAAGAATCCTTTATGGCAATCTGGCTCCAAGAGGGGCGGTCATCAAAAGCTCTGCCCTGCCCCCTGAATGGAAAGGACACAAGGGACCGGCCAGGGTCTTTGAATCCGAGGAGACCGCTTCAGACTTTGTGTTCGCAGACAAAGTGGTTGAAGGTCAGGTTATCGTGGTGCGAAACGAAGGTCCCAGGGGTGGCCCCGGTATGCGGGAAATGCTTGCATTGACATCCGCGCTCGCAGGAATGGGTTTGGGCGAAAAGGTCATGCTTATAACCGATGGCCGTTTTTCAGGTGGTTCACGGGGCGCAGCCGTCGGGCATATTTCACCGGAAGCAGCGATCCACGGTCCCATAGCTGCTGTCCAGGACAATGACATCATCGAACTTGACCTAAAAACACGCGCACTCACCCTGCATGTTGATGATGCTGAGATAGAGAGACGGCTTAAAGCATTCACATCACCTGAAACACGTCTGTCTGGTGGTTATTTGAAACGCTACGCCGAACGTGTTGGTCAGGCAGACAAAGGGGCGGTTTTGGATTGATTTTCAGTTTTTTGGTAAAGACAGAGTAAGTTCTCAATAAGTCGGACACCGTGGGATTCAGCTGTTTCTCTCCGTCGCTCTCTAAACCAGTCGTCGTAGTGTGGCTGATATTTGGGGTTTTGATGAAAGCATGGAGAAGCCAATAAGGGTCATTAGGAGAAAACCCCAAATATCAGCCACTGCGAAAGTGAAAAGTAAATCCCATTTGAGAGAGCGCCTTCAAGAAACACCCGAACCCCACTCTAAATATCTTATTATTTCTCCCGAACTTATTGAGAACTTACTCTGTCTTTACTACAAAACCGAAAATCAATCCAAAACCGCCCCTTTGTCTGCCTGGC
>JAUVRS010000012.1 GCA_030597505.1 Desulfobacteraceae bacterium | reverse complement strand
TGAATTTTCCTAAAGATATATGAACTAGGGAAAGGGGTCAAGATTTTCATTTTTCTTCAAAACCAAATCTGACAATGATAATCTCTCTTTTCCATGGCCATTCCAGGCTGTTCTTCATTTTCGCGGATTTGTGCGAAAAAATGTTTTCTTAGATAGAACGTCTTTTCGCAAATCCTGTTCGAGGTCCAGTGGAATGGTTTTTGGAACCGTCTTCACTTGTCCGATCTCCATGATGATAAACCTGGAAGGATCCAAATTCATCTCACGTATGTTTTTTTTGAGATCCAGCCCCGGATAGCCGGGGGGCTCCTCTCCGAGATGAAACGTCCCCCACTGGATCGGAATAAAAAAACTGGCACTGAGATCCCTGAATGCGTCCAGCGCCTCCGGAACATTCATATGGGCGTAATGCATAAACCAGCGGGGTTTGTAGGCGGTGACAGGAAGGAGCGCATAGGTGATGTTTGGAAATCGCCTTCCAATTTCCCTGTAGCCTTTGAAATATCCGCTGTCCGCGCCAAAGTAAATCAGGGTTCCGCGGTTGATGAGCATATAGCTTGCCCAGAGCGTGGTATTGACACCCTGACCGATCCGCCTCGACCAATGTTGTGCAGGCAGACTGACAAGTTTTGTGCCGTTTTTGACCGTAATGCTTTCCCACCAGTCAAGCTCTTGCACAACCCCTTTGTGGAGGGTCTCGACATATTTCTTGAGCCCGGGGGGCACAAAGATACGTGCTTTTTTGGGCAGGGAACGGATACTCTCTGCATCCAGATGGTCGTAGTGATTGTGGGAAATAATTACGTTTACTGTCTCGGTGAGTTCCTTGAGTTCATCGGCGTTGATAGCGGGAGGGGTTACCCTTGCGGGGAGAAGCGCCCGTTTGGAGAACATGGGGTCGGTAAGCCAGTATTCCCCATGAAACCGCATCAAAAAGGTGGCGTGACCAATCCAGGCGATAAAATCTTTGTCTGGCATGGCTTTGATCCGGTCCTTCAGCCCAAAAATTACTTTTGGTTTGAAAGACTTCTCTTCATCTGTATAGGAGGCTTTTTTTGTAAATCTCCATTTTAGAAAAGATGACGCCTTTCCCCGCTCCACCGGCATCCACGGATTGAAATACTTCCCATCACTGAAATGGGGTTCATAGAGCTTTTCAATGTTACGGCTCTCCACATCCCTTCGCCACATTGTCTCATCAAAATGGGGTGGGTTAAGAATACAGGATGAGACAAATATGGTAAAAACAAGCAAAGAGGTAAGCAGCATGACCTTTATAGAATCCAAATCCTAATCCTGTTTATCCATCTTCAGCCCAAAAACACTAATCAGCCTCAAAGGCCGTTACCCCTGCCTCGTACACACGGGTGATCTCGCTGAGTGATTCCACATCTCTGCCGGCAGCAGCCAAAGCGTCTGCCTTGGCCAAACCATATTCCATGGCCATATCCCCTCTTCCGGCCTCGGCCGCACCTTCCAGCGCGGCAGTTACGAGCTGGTTCGTACGTCCCTCCTTATTAGGGCTGCCAACAAAACCTAAAACCACACTTTTGGTCCCCATAATTTTTCTCCTGTTGGTTTTTGTGTTTATTGAATAAACAAAAAGCCTGTGCTCCTCCATTTTGCGGTCCCGCTTGCCAGATCAGACAGCCGTGCTATCAGCGAGCATTCTCAGCAATGATTTCGAAAGGTCGAAAGTGATCCGCTGTGCATACTTTTCCCAGGAAGGGGGCGACCCATAATTTCTTCCGTAAGCCTCGCAGCGGCGATCAGTTTCTCAAGGTCAATGCCGGTTTCAATGCCAAGTTCGTGACACATAAAGACCATATCCTCGGTACAAATGTTTCCTGCTGCGTTGCTGTTTTTGTGTCCCGCAAAGGGACAGCCTCCCAATCCGGCCACAGAACTGTCAAACAAGTCTACACCCATTTGGAGCGCCGCATAGAAATTGGCCGCGCCAAGACCGCGCGTGTCGTGAAGATGCAGCCCCAGACGCGCGCCCGGCGCAGTGTCTCTAACCGCCTCAATGCGGCGTTTTACCTCCTCGGGGTTTGCCCAGCCCACCGTATCGGCCAAATAGATATTTGGCAGGGGCCTCGATTGACTCCGGCAAACACCCGTTATAAACTTTACGTAATCAATCACGGTAGACAGAGGGACATCGCCAGACAGGTTGCAGCCAAATGCCGTCAGGATATAGGCATCTTTCAGGGGAAGGTCATAGGAATCGTATACATTCAAAAAATCCAGTTCGTTTTGCTGCATCTCCTCGGCGGTGCAGTTGTTGTTCATCAGACAAAAACCATCCGTGGTGTACAAAACCATCTTTCCGTATAAATAGGCCTCCGGCAATTCAACAATACGCTCAAACCCACGTCTGTTCAACCAGACACCGGTGTAACGAACACCCTCCCGAGGGCGGATTGCTTTAAAGAGTTCCTCGGCATCAGCCATGGAAGGAACGGCCTTCGGGCTGACAAAAGAGGCAACCTGAATCTGCTTGAGTCCTGTTTCGCTCAACGCGTCAATGACCTTTGCGCGCGCCTCAAGAGAAAACCTTCGTTTCTCCATTTGAAACCCTTCACGCGGCCCTTCTTCATGGAACTCAACAAACGCAGGGAGATTGTCCATTAAATCCCTCCTTTCTTTTGTGTTTCATCACAGAATGAAATAAAATTGATTATGGTGATGTTCCATCGGGATTGAAGCGCCGAAGACATACCACAATTCTAGACACGTCGAGGCTTTTTAGACTTCAGACAGAACGTAACTATTCAGGTTGTTTAGGCTGTAGGCTAAAGGCTATTAGTTTTTGTGCATTGATCAAAGCAGGGTGCCCAAAATCTTCTTCGTCTCCACAATTTCGTCAGCTAATTCAAAGATCCTGAACTTTGTATGCTCACGCATACTTCTTTCCTACAGCCTAAATATCTACAGCCTATCTACCTAAACAGTTACGACAGAACAAATAATTTTCGAGTATGTTGGGGCATGGTTCTCAATTGTTGAGGCTGTGGATAGGGGCGGGTATTCGTCCGCCCCGGCGAATAAAAAGATTGTCGCCCTTTTCGTTGTTGATCGGCAATATCACCGATCCGCCCAGCAGACCCCCGAAATGTGCCTGTTCCCCCGCTTTCTTTCCTGGAACAGGAATGATGCGGGTGGCCGTCGTTTTTTTGTTGATCACACCAATGGCCATTTCATCGGCGATAATGCCGGCCAGGGTTTCGGCACTGGTATCTCCGGGGATGGGAATCATATCCAGGCCTACGGAACATACGCTTGTCATAGCCTCAAGCTTTTCAATGCTCAAGTGCCCGCTCTCGACCGCGGCAGATATTTTAAGGTCTTCACTGACTGGCACAAATGCGCCGCTGAGGCCGCCCACATGGGAACTTGCAAATGCCCCGCCTTTTTTGACCGCGTCATTGATCAGGGCAAGGGCAGCTGTGGTGCCCGGAACACCAATATTCAGAAGCCCGAGACTTTGAAAAATCTCACCCACGCTGTCGCCCACATTGGGGGTGGGTGCAAGACTGAGATCAACCACACCAAAACGAATGCCGAGTTGATGGGCCACCTCCCCACCGAGAAGTTCACCCACACGTGTTACCTTGTAGGCGGTCCGTTTGATCAACTCCGACAGTTGCCCCAAATCCATGTCAGGATCGCTGTTTAAGGCCCGATCAATGGCCTTTTTCACCACACCCGGTCCACTGACGCCCACGTTGATAACCGCATCGGCTTCACCAATGCCAAGATAGGCGCCGGCCATAAATGGAATGTCCTCAGGAATATTGGCAAACACGCAAAGTTTTGCGCAGGCGAGACCATCTTGTTCGGCTGTGAGGGCGGCCGCTTGTTTGATCGTGTGCCCCATAAGCAGCACAGCATCCATGTTGATGCCCGCGCGCGTTGAGGCAACATTCACTGAGGCACAGACTCGGTTGGTCTGGGCCAACGCCTGGGGGATAGCTTCAATCAGAGAACGGTCGCCCTTGGCAATCCCCTTTTCCACAAGCGCCGAAAAACCGCCGATAAAATCAACACCCATGTCTTCTGCTGCCCTGTCAAGGATCTTGGCAATTTTTATCATTTGGGCAGGGGAAAAAAGCGCTCCTGCAACAGCAATGGGGCTAACGCTGATCCGTTTGTTGACCACGGGGATACCGTATTTCTCACCGACCCGGTCGCAGGTGGACACCAAATTGTCTGCCAACCTCGTGATCTTGCCGTGGATGTTGGCCATGAAACGTTCCAGATCATCGCTTACACAATCAAACAGACTTATACCCAGCGTGACGGTCCGAACATCGAGATGCTCGTTCTGGACCATCTCAAGGGTTGTCAAAATTTCCTTTTCAGTCAACATGACAAGTCTCCGTGTGCTTTAAATTCAAACGCAACGTTGGGGGTTACGCAACACATATCCAAAAAGAATCAACATGCGCAGCCCTTTGTTGATCCGGGCTATCATCAGATGCGGTTGAGGGCTTCGAAAATTCGGCGGTGCTGGATGCTGATCTCAAGCCCCAGCGATGCAGCTTTTTCCCGAAGTTCAGAATATAGGGTCTGGTGGTCCGTATGGGCAGGGATATCGACCTCATAAATCATGATATTGTCGCTCGGATTGTCACCACCACGGAATATTGCCTTCAAATTCGTCACGTTGGCCCCGTGGCGGGCGATAATTTCGGTGATAGCCGCCACAAGACCTTTCCGATCGGGACCTCGGGCTGTCAACACAAAAAGTTCGCTGTCGTCAAAAGTTTGGTCCGGCTGGTTATTCCCAAGGAGTTTGACGTGCACATGAAGTTCCAACGGCTCCACTGACCTCGAAAGTTCCAAATGCAGAAGATCCACGCTCATTTCATCGGGTATGGCCGCAATAAAGATCCCGGAAAATTCCGACTGAAGGATCGTCTGATGGACATTTTCAATATTGCAGTCCTGTTCAAACAGGATACGAGAAACCGCTGCAAGGATACCCGGCCGGTCTTGACCAAGAACCGAGATAACGATTTTTTTCATAAGTGCTCCATGCGTTTATGGGGAAACCGGGAACGCCACCGTTAGAGCTTACGCCCTTATCAGGAGGAATTTCTTGGCAATTTCCATCAATTGTTTCTTATTAACGGCTTTTGATAGGCTTTTCAATACCAAATTCCACTGTAGCCCTCAATGCCGGATTTTGGCCCGACCTTGTTTTGTTGAAAATTGCACTCATTTCCTCTTAAACTGGTGTTGAGTTTTTGATAAACATATGAGATATATTGAAAAACCTTTGTGGTGAATTTTTTGTCCGGACGGACAAGTATTCCAATTTTTCAAAATGTCAGATCTGATCGGCTTTTTTCTATTCAAAAACGATCTTGATTCACAATTTCAGAGAAACATAGTCAAGGACACACTGGTGGAAATCCAACAAGAAGACCAAGTGGAATCACTCGATATCTGTGGATGGGAGCAGACCCCCGAACCTTGTACCGTCATCATCTTTGGCGCTTCGGGCGACCTAACCTTTCGAAAACTCATACCTGCCCTCTATAATCTCTTTAGTAACGACAAGATATCTGAAAAATGCTGTATTCTAGGGGCCGGGCGTACTGAAATGAGTGATGATTCTTTCCGTGAAAAAATGAAAACCGGTGTCACCAAGGCCGGGTTTGACCTTCAACGTTGGGGTGAATTCGGGAGAAACTTGTATTATCAACAGATCACCTATGATGCCCCCGCATCCTACAAATCGATTTCCTCACGTTTGCACGATATGGAGGGAAAGCACCAAACAGGGGGCAACAGGATTTTCAGTTTAGCCCTTCCGCCAAACCTTTACGCAACCGTTGCCGGGGCATTGGGTGAGGCCGGATTGGCCAAAGAGGGTCGTGGTATGAAGTCATGGACTCGCCTTATAGTGGAAAAACCCTTTGGTTATGATCTGGATTCCGCCAGGCGACTCGATATGGCCATTAGCAAGAGCTTTAAAGAACATCAAGTGTTTCGGATAGACCATTACATGACAAAGGAGACCGTACAGAATATACTGATATTTCGCTTTGCCAACGCCATCTTCGAACCGCTCTGGAACCGTAACTACATTGACTATGTGCGTATCAATGCCAGCGAAACCCTGGGTGTGGAAGGCAGATCTCAGTATTATGAAAAGTCAGGTGTGTTGAGAGATATGTTCCAGAATCACATGATGGAGCTTTTGGCCTTGGTGGCGGCAGAACCGCCGTCAATGTTCTCTGCTGATCGGGTGCGTGATAAAAAGGCAGAGCTTTTCCGCAGCCTCCGTCCGTTTGATCTGAAAACCGTGGATGACCACTTGGTCCTGGGGCAATATGAGGCCGGACAATTTGGCGGAAAGCCAGCACCGGGGTACCGAGAAGAACCAGGTGTGGACCCGGCATCCTTGACGCCAACGTACGCCCTCATGAAGATATTTGTGGACAACTGGCGCTGGCAGGGAGTACCTTTTTACATTACCTCTGGGAAGCGGTTAAAGCGGAAGGTCACGCGTATAGACATACAGTTCAAGTCAGTCCCCCATAGCATGTTCCGTCAGGTTTTAGGTCAGACCATAAATGCCAATCGTCTGGTCATGGGAATTTATCCTCATGAGACGATCTTTCTCAATTTTCAGGCCATGCGCCCGAGCACTCGGTTTTGTCTCCGCACAGCAGGACTCCATTTTTCCTTCTACAAAGGAGAAAAAGGGACCAAACTGAACGCCTATGAGAAGGCCCTGGCGGAAACTATGGCCGGTGATCAGACACTTTTCTGGTGTCAGGATGGATTGGAACTTTGTTGGGGATTTTTTGATCCTGTATTGGTCTGCAGCGAGTCTTCCAAAGACTGCTCGTTGGCGCTTCACCCATACCCTGCCGGATCACAGGGGCCCCAAAAGGCTCTGGATATGCTTCCGCCGGGCAGCTGGCCTGAAAAACCTTAGGGCTTGCGTAAAGAATTTGCATGATTTGCCTTTTTTGGGAATCTTTTTTTGGCAAATAGGAGTTAGCAGCATGTGGTGTGCGCCCTGGCTTTTTCGGGGACTTGGTGTGACGTAGCGTCTGGTTAGATATTTGCAGACACAGAAAGGAGTTTCTCAGATGACAGAAAAAGGTAGGGCTGCAATTTTTAAGGGATTGGGGCACCCATTTGAAATAGCGGAATATCCAGTGCCTCAACCCGGACCCGGGGCGATTTTAGTCAAGGTGACAATGGCCAACATATGCGGATCAGACCTGCATCAGTGGCGTGGGGATATCGATCTCGCCGCTTCCGGCGTGCGGTTACCGGCAATCATCGGCCACGAAATGACCGGTAAGGTCGCCAGACTCGGGGAAGGTATCTCCACAGATTCGGCAGGTGCGCCGTTAGCAGTGGGGGACAGGATAGTCTATCTCTATTTCCGCCCGTGTGGCCGGTGTCCGGTATGTTTGAAGGGGGAGGATGCAGCCTGTTCCTTTAATTCAAGATTTATAAAACCAGCAGAAATGCCACCCCATTTTACAGGGGCGTATGCCGACTATTATTACCTGGAACCCAACCAGACGGTCTTCAAGGTTCCGGATAACCTGACTGATGAAATGGTGGCCCCGGCCAACTGTGCCCTCTCCGAGGTTATTTACGGCCTCGAAAAGGTGGGGTTTGGCTTTGGCGAAACCATTGTCATCCAAGGGGCTGGCGGTCTCGGGATCAATGCCACAGCCGTGGCCAAGGAGATGGGGGCACACAAGGTTATCGTTATCGATGGCATCACAGAACGTCTGGAGCTGGCCAGGGCCTTTGGCGCCGATGAACTGATCCACATGGAGGAATATAAAACGCCCAAAGAACGCATAAAAAGAGTGAGGGAATTGACCGACAAAAAGGGTGCCCAGGTGGTCGCCGAACTGGTGGGCTTTCCCGAAGTCATGTCAGAGGGGTTGTCGATGCTTGGTACCGGTGGTCGCTATCTGGAGATTGGAAACATCAGTCCGGGGAAAACCCTCGATATTGACCCAGCATTATTGGTCTATACTTCCAAAAGCATTGTCTCAGTGATCATGTACAGCGCCGATACCCTAAAGAAGGCACTTGATTTCTTAGGCCGCGCCAAAGACAAATATCCATTTGACAAGGTTCTTTCACACACCTACCCCCTGGAAGAAATCAACAGGGCCTTTGAGGAGCAGGATAAGGGGCTGGTTTCCAGGTCCACCATAGTCATGTAGGGTCTTTAAAAGGCTACCTCTGCCTAAGGATGATTCTCTTCCTGATTCTCGTCTCTGAAAATGTTTAGCCGGGCATAAAGCCGGGTGTCCCGTTTCTGCTTCAGGGCCTCGGCTGCGCCGTCTTCATGGTCGTAAAACCCCTTTTCGCTTTTCAATCCCAGACGGCCTTGGTCAATGAGCTCGCTCAAAATCCGGGGAGGTTTGAACTGTTCACGGCCCAATTTATCATACAGGTATTGGAATACCGCGCGGTAAGTGTCCAGTCCGGCCTGATCGATAATCTCAAATGGACCAAAGGCGCTCAAACGAAACCCAAAGCTGGATTTTACGACCCGGTCAACCTCTTCCGGGGTGGCAAGCCCTTCTTCAACCATGGCAAGTGCCTCGGCTGCCATGGCAAGCTGGATTCTATTGGCCACAAAACCGGGGGCGGATTTACATATGGTCGGGAATTTTCCGATACGTTTCATAAATGCCACAGCCTGGTCGATCGTTTCCTGGCTGGTAACATCAGCCGGGATAATCTCCACAGCCGGGGTAATAGGCGGCGGATGGAACCAATGGGTCCCAATTACCCGCTCAGGATTTTGGGTGACAGCGCTGAGCTCATTTATGTCATATGATGAGGTGTTGGTCGCCAGAATCGCATCAGGCCCGGCAATGGTTCCAAGTCGTTTAAAGAGATCTTTTTTCAAATCCAGGTCTTCGGTAACCGCTTCAAGTACATAGTCTGCTTTTTTGGCCGGTCCTTCAAAGTCTGTTGTGAAGCTGATCCGGCTCAAGACATCTTCAATCTCATCGGCCTCAAGGAGTTGCAGTTTGACCATAAACTCAAGGTTTTCCCGGATCCAGCGCTTACCCCGGTCAAGCAACTCATGGCTCTGATCGACCAAAAAGACCGCGAGGTCATTCAACGCAAAGACCTGGGCAAACCCATGCCCCATCACCCCTGCCCCTACCACGAGCACATTTCTAATTTGTTTCATCCTTCCCCCTCCTAATTTGGTTGCTTACCCGTCTGATATCCAGCTTAGAATCATCGACCAATGCGGGTTCAAAGCACGGAGATTTTTTAAATGTCGTCTCCCCGGCAGATTTCAATTTTCCCCCAAGCGGTAAAATGAATAAGGCACAGCTATTTGTGTTGTCAAGGGGAAAATTGGCACATGATCATTATTGACACCTATGTACCGTTGAAATATACTTTTTATCAATAAATTTGGTTCTTTCATTCATCTGTCAAATCAAAAGGGGAATATCTGATGGAAAAGAAAATCCTGATTGCTGTGGACGGCTCTTTTTATGCAAGGAAGGCCATTGAATATACCGTCAAAATGGAGTCGTCCATAAAAGACCTTGAATTTATTCTTCTCAACATTCAACCCAAGATATCAGAATTTCTGATAGAAGACATCTTAACAGACACTAAGTCGAGATCAGCGCTAAAAGACGTAATCAGTAAAAACGAAAAGCAGTCCCTACAGATCCTTGATAAGTCTAAATCCATAATGACCAAACTGGGGATTGAAGAGAAGCGCGTCGAGACAATAACCCAGCGTGTGGTCAGGGGGACCGCAAAGGCTATCCTCGATTGTGCAAAAAAGTCTCATTGCAATGCCATTGTCATGGGCAGAAGAGGAGTTTCCCGTCTGGCTGAAGCATTCACGGGAAGTGTGACCAACAATGTGCTGGAACATACAGACGTCACCCCGGTCTGGGCCGTCGGGGGACAGATCAAATCATCGAAAATAATGGTTGCCGTAGACGGATCTGAGAGTTCCCTTCGCGCCGTGGATCATATAAGCCTTGTGGTGGGGGGAAACCCTGACATCGAAATAACCTTGCTTCACGTTGCGCCAAAACTCAGGGACTATTGTACAATTGATTTTGAAGAAGAAGGAGATGCCCTGGAGGAACTGATAAGCCGGGGTGACAAACGCTGCGTTGAAAGCTTTTATACACATGCAAAGGAAAAATTTAAGGGAGCCGGGTTAAAAGAGAGTCAGATAAATATCAAACAGATCGAAAGCAAGCTAAATATTGGAAAAACGATCGTCAAGGAGGCAAAAAAAGGGGGGGTTGGAACTGTGGTTATTGGTAGAAGTGGTGCTAACAACTCTTTTTTTATAGGAAGTGTCTCTCGGCATGTACTTACCAATGCGTCAGATCTTGCAGTATGGCTTGTACCATAACCATTTAATATAGCTTGAGCTTTCATTTGTTCGTCAGCCAAAATGATCAAACAGATCGATCAGGGCACTCTGTTTAAGGGATAGGGGGCAAGGTTTTTGTGTGTCTTGTCTTCCGCTTCTTTCGCTATTTTATTTCTTCTCTCGATTTTGAGATATTCCTTTTTGTGGCCAATCATTTCAAAATCTTTTTCTGAAAACCTATGTCTTGAATAGTGTCCGAACGAAAATTAGAATTTTTCGTTCGGACACTAAATTAGGACAAGGGAGGAAAACCTTGATGGATAAATTTGTTTTCTCCAACATTGAAAGGGAGATGGCGACCTATGGATACGATGCCGTGGTCAAAAGCCACTGCCGTATGTGCCACGGAGGTTGCGGTGTCCTGGTCTACACAAAAAATAAAAAAGTGGCCAAGATCGCAGGGGACCCGAATTGTCCCATCAACCATGGCACGTTGTGCAGCAAGGGCATCGCGTCTGCCCAACTTGCCTATCACCCGGACCGATTGACCCGTCCCGTAAAAAGGATCGGTCCCAAGGGAAGCGGAAAATGGGAACCCATCTCCTGGAATGAAGCCCTCGATACCATTGCCGAACGCATATTGAATTACAAAGACGATTTTGGGGCTGAATCCATTGTCATGGGCTATGGAACGGGTAGAGAGAACGAAGCGGTCATCTATCGTTTCGCAAACCTGCTTGGCACACCAAACGTCATTACCGCCGGTCACTTTTGTTATGGCCCTCGTATTGCCACAAGCATCATCACATGCGGAACAAACCCCATCGCTGATTACGAGAATCACCCCAAATGCATTATGGTGTGGGGAAACAATCTCGTGATAAGCAACCCTGACTGTTACAAAGGAGAGCCTTTTTCCGTCAGCCTGGATGCTGGGGCAAAGCTGATTGCCGTCGACCCGAGACTCACACGGATTGCCGCCCGCGCTGACATATGGCTGCAGCTGAGACCCGGAACCGATACGGCGCTGGCCTTAGGGATGCTCAATGTGATCGTCAATGAAAAACTCTATGACAGAGACTTTGTGGAAAACCATGTCTATGGATGGGACCCGTTTGTCAAAAGGATAAACGAATATTCCCTGGAACGAGTGGAAAAAATCACCCTTGTCCCAAAGGAAAAGATCATAAACGCCGCAAGACTATTTGCAACGACAAACCCCGCCGCCATCCAATGGGGTGTTGCCATTGAGCAACAGGTCAACTGCGCTGACAACAACCGCACGCTTATGGCGCTCATGGGTATTACAGGAAACATAGATGTTCCGGGCGGACAGGTGTTGTTCCAGGCACCAAAGATAAGAAACGTGGGTCATTTTGGGGCACACCGAATGCTTTCCGATGTCCAACGCGAAAAGCGTCTCGGGGGGGATCGGTTTCGGCTGGCCCATAATTTTGCCATCACGAACCCCAAATGTGTATGGGATGCGGTATTGGAAGAGACGCCATATCCTGTCAAAATGCTCTTTCTTATCAGCTCCAACCCGCTTATGAGTCGGGGCAATGCAAGAGAAGTGTACAGGGCTCTTAAAAAAGTCGATTTCATGGCAGTCTCTGACTTTTTTATTACCCCCACTGCCGAACTCGCGGACATTGTGTTGCCGGCCTCCACCTGGCTCGAGATGGATTACATCGGGGATTTCTGGAAACGGCACGGTTACATCCTGCCCCGACGAAAGGTCATCCAGGTGGGAGAGTGTCGTTCCGATCATGAAATGCTAAATGACCTTGCCCATCGTGTGGGTCAGGGTGAACACTGGTGGGACAACTTTGAACTGGCCCTCGACTGGATTTTGGAGCCCATGGGAATCAAGTGGAGGGATTTTGAAAAAATGGAATACATCAGGGGAGAGGTAGAATATCAAAAATACAAGACAAAAGGGTTTTCCACTCCCACCCGGAAATTTGAGCTCTATTCCACACTCCTGGAACAATGGGGGTATGATCCCCTCCCCCAATACCGGGAACCGCCCGAAAGTCCAATAAGTACACCCGAGCTTCACAAAAAATATCCGTACACACTTATCACGGGCGCAAGATCTCCAGGCTTTTTCCATTCCGAAAACCGTCAAATCCCCTGGTTGAGGGAGCTTCATCCGGACCCTGTGGTGGAGATCCACCCTGAAACTGCCAAAAAGGAAGGCATCACTCAGGGGGATTGGGTGGTCATCGAATCTCCACGGGGGAAGGTGAAACAACGGGCCAAACTCTTTGCCGGTATGGCTCCGGAGATTGTAGCAGCCCAGCATGCTTGGTGGTTTCCTGAGAAAAAAGATCCCGGCCATGGTTGGGATGAGTCAAACATCAATATCCTGACGGACAATGCTTACGAAGCATGTGACCCCGCAATGGGTGCAACCCATGTTCGGACACTTTTGTGTAAGATATACCCTGAAAACAAAAATGGAGGCGATTTATGAAACAATACTCCCTTGTCATCGATCATGAGTCCTGCTGGGGGTGTAAGACCTGTGAGGTGGCTTGCAAACAGGAACATCGGGCCACAGACAATGTAAAACTGATTTCCCTATGGGAAGACGGGCCCAAGATGGTTGACGGAAAATTGGAGTTTATGTTCAAAATCAATGTCTGCAGACACTGTGATGATCCCCCCTGTGCTGAGGCGTGTCCGGAAGAAGCCATCCAAAAGAGAGAGGATGGGATAGTAGTCATGAATTATGAACTTTGCACCGGTTGCCAATCATGCATCGGCGTCTGCCCCTATGACGCCATCGATTTTGATGAAAAACGAAACATCGCACAGAAGTGCAACCTCTGCCATAACCGTGTGGATCAGGGACTCTTCCCTGCCTGTGCCGACAATATTTGTCTTGCCCACTGTATTTATTTCGGGGATTCAGAAGAAATTGATCAAAACTTGACTAAGAGGAAAAGAACAACCTGGCCCCATCCCGAAACCGTTTCGAAAACCGGATGAATTCAACACAAAAAAAGGAAGCTTCAACGGACACCCGGCAAGACCGCGGATCTCATTAAATGTCGCGACAGGCTTGCAAAGTGCCATATCAAGGATGACAATCAGCGCAAAAAAGAAGGTGTTGGTATTTGAAAAAAAACCTCAATTGTTGTATCTGGAATTTTTTTGTCTCCAGGTGGCCCTCCGTCGTCAATCGTAAACCCTCTTGCCCTGTCACCCTTTCAATTTTGGGAGGATTTTATGTTTTGGGATAAAAAAACCGAATGTCTATCCAGGGATGAGATGACCCACATCCAGGAAACACATCTAAAAAAAACAACAAAATATATTTTTGAAAATGTGGCGTTTTACAAACAGAAGTTTGATAAGGCGGGCCTCCATCCTGATGACATCAAGGGTTTGGAAGATATCACCCGTCTCCCTTTTACGACGAAATCCGATCTAAGGGACAACTACCCCTATGGTATGTGCGCAGTCCCGCCTTCCCATATCGTAAGGGTTCACGCTTCTTCGGGGACCACGGGAAAACCCACACCGGTATTTTACACAGCCCAGGATCTGGAGAACTGGGTCAACTGTGTGACCAGAAACTGCTGTATGGCGGGTATACGACAGATTGACGTCTGTCAGATAGCTTTCAGATATACACTTTTCACCGGGGCATTCGGGCATCACCTGGGCGCAGAAAGAATAGGTGCCACAGTGATCCCCACAAGTTCAGGGCAGACCGAAAGACAGATCATGATGATGCAGGACTTTGGAACCACCGTTCTCCACTGTACTCCCTCCTATGCCATTACAATCGCCGAGAGAATAAGGGAAATGGGAATCAATAAAAACGATCTTTCGTTGAGGCTGGGAATTCATGGGGCAGAACCCATGTCCGAAGAACTCAGAACCGAGATCGAAGAGAGGTTGGGAATAACGGCCCTGCGGGATTACGGAATGACGGAATTGGGGGGACCCGGGACCTCTATCGAATGTCTGGAAAAAAACGGGTATCATATAAATGAAGATTTTTTTTACCCTGAGATTATTGATCCCGACACATGCGAGCCGCTTCCTGATGGTCAAACCGGAGAACTGGTTTTCACACTGCTTCAAAAAGAGGCCATGCCGCTTATCCGGTACAGGAGCAGAGATATCACCCATCTTGAAAGCGAGCCATGTGGGTGCGGAAGGACCCTGGTCCGCCACGGCCCTATCATAGGTCGTTCCGATGATATGCTGATTGTCGGCGGTGTCAATTTTTTCCCATCCCAACTGGAATGTGTCATGCTGGGTTTTGAAGAAATTGAACCCCACTATGTGATCCGCCTCAAAAAAAAGAAACGGTTGGATCATGTTTTGGTGGAAGTGGAAACAGCCCCCGATTTTTGGACAAACGCCCCAAAGAAAAAGATAGCCGAGCTTGTTCAAAAAATGGAAACAAAGGTAAAAAACATTATCGGATTCAGTATGAAAATAGACATTGTGGAACCGTTCACCATCCCCCGGTCAGAGGGAAAGGCCCAGAGGGTTGTTGATGAGAGGATGAAAAAATGAAACAAAAAATGATCGGCGCACGGTTTATTGGTGAAACCTTAAAAGGTTATGGTGTAACGCATGTCTTTCTTGTTCAAGCAATTTTGAGAAGAACACTGGTTGAACTTGAAGATTTAGGTATCCGGCGAATTTTAACGCATTCTGAAAAGGCAGCAGCATATATGGCCGATGGATATGCAAGAATGAGCCGCAAACCGGGAATCTGTATGGCCCAGTCAGTAGGTGCTGCCAACCTGGCAGCCGGGCTGCAGGACCCCTATCTCGCCCATTCACCGGTGATTGCAATAACCGGAAGAAAAAAACCCGTTGCTCAATACAGAAACGCATATCAGGAGATTTTTCATGGTCCCATGTATGACAATGTCACCAAATTTAACGCAAATGTGGATACAATTGATCAACTCCCATTGATGCTTTCCCAGGCATTCCGGGAAGCAACCACAGGAGTCCCCCGACCCGTGCATCTTGACTTGCTTGGATTTGCAGGAGAAGTTATCGAAGCTGCAGAAACAGATGACAATGTGGTTGTTGAGGAACAGTATGCCCGCTATCCGGCGTTTCGACCGGAACCCGAAAAGGAACATGTAAAGGAAGCCGTAAATATCCTGGAAAATGCACGCCGTCCCGTCATTGTCGCCGGGGGCGGCGCCGTCGCTTCTTTGGCAGGCCTTGAAATCGTTCAGTTGGCCGAAATGCTCTCCATACCGGTCGCCACATCCAATGACGGGAAGGGTGTCATCACGGACACCCATCCACTCAGCGTTGGAGTGGTCGGATCCTATTCCTGTCAGAGTGCAAATCAGGTGGTTTCAGAGGCAGACCTGGTCTTTTTTATCGGATGTAACACCGGAGATCAGGTCACTCACAACTGGACGCTGCCAATGCCGGGGACATCCACCGTCCAGATAGATATAAACCCCTCCGAGCTCGGAAGAAGTTACCGGAATACCTTTGGGCTTTGTGGCGATGCAAAGGTAACCATGCAGCGGCTTTTGGAACATATCAATAAAAAAAAGGACAACACAGACTGGCTCAAACATACACAGCAGGCTGTAAAAGAATGGAAGGGTTTGATAGAGCCGCTGCGCAAATCCGATGCCATACCCATACGGCCGGAACGTCTGTGCAAGGCAATCACCGACACGCTTCCGCCCGATGGTGTAGTGGTTTCAGATACGGGCTATTCCGCTGTATGGTCAAGCACCATGATTTATCTCACGCATCCGGGACAACGCTATATTCGGGCCGCCGGCTCTCTGGGCTGGGCTTACCCCGCATCTCTTGGTGTAAAATGCGCTGCGCCGGACAAACCGGTGGTTTGTTTCACCGGCGACGGTGGATTCTGGTATCATCTGGCCGAACTTGAAACAGCCAAACGATGCGGGATAAAAACGGTAACCGTCATTAACAACAACAACGCCCTTGGGCAATGTATCATGGGTGTAGACAATGCCTATGGAGACAAACCCGGCAAAAGACACGAGGTTTACGGGTTTGAGGCAATCGATTTTGCCAGGATTGCCCGGGACATCGGATGTTTTGGCATTCGGGTCGAATCGCCGGGTAAGATAACAGATGCCTTGGAAGATGCGCTTGCGGCAGATAAACCCGCTGTGGTTGATGTTGTGACCGACCTCGACTGCAGACCCCCCATCCCATGGTCGCCGCCATTCAAATGATAAGCAATTGATGCGGGATGGAACCTTGAACCCTGAACCCCTGGCCCAGACCGATCATCGGCACTATACATGCCAAAAGTACAGTCTTAGGGCTCCCGATGGTGCTGTTGACAACTTTTGGGGGAAGTAGGCGGGGGGCGTAATCTACCTGAGCCTCATTGTGCCGATAATTTCATCAATTGCGGTGATCCCGTGCCCCTGACAAAAGGCCTTTAGCCCTTCTACGATGTCAAGGCTTGCCCGCGGGTTTACAAAGCTGGCCGTTCCCACCTGGACAGCCTTTGCCCCGGCTATAAGGAACTCAGGTGCATCCCGATAGTCCATGATTCCTCCAATCCCGATTACCGGAATACGGACAGCCTTGACCACCTGGTAGACCATATGCAGGGCCACGGGCCGAATGGCAGGACCGGACAGACCCCCTGATATGTTGGCAAGTCTCGGGAGCCGCGTTTCGATATCAATTGCCATACCGGTAAGGGTGTTTATAAGCGATATCCCCTCTGCCCCTGCCCTTTCCACCGCCCTGGCCACTGCCCTGATATCCGTTACATTGGGAGACAGCTTGACGATTACCGGTTTGTCGGCCTTCTTTAAAACCTGCTCCGTCACCCTGGCAGAGATGTCAGGGTCTGTTCCAAACGCCATGCCCCCCCCATCCACATTCGGACAAGAGATGTTCACCTCGATTGCCGATATGCCTTCTACCCCTTTGAGACGGGCCGCTACTGTCCCATATTCATCTATAGTGTGACCATAGATATTGGCAATCACAACGGTATCCAGCTCCCTGAGCAGGGGGAGTCTTTTCTCCACAAATGCGTCCACCCCCATGTTTGCCAAACCAATGGCATTCAACATGCCGCAAGGTGTCTCAACAGTCCTGGGCGGTCTGTTTCCGGCCCGAGGCTTCAACGAAAGACCCTTTACCACGATACCCCCCAACAGATTCGGGTCCACAAGGGATGAAAATTCCTGACCATAACCAAATGTCCCTGAGGCCGTGAGGACCGGGTTCTTGAGTGTGAGGGATCCCAGACTTGTCTTTAGATCCGGTTGAATTTCCGTCATAATCTTCCCCAATCAACGGTGTCTGCGTCAAAGACCGGGCCATCCTGACACACGTGATGATAGGGTTTTTTCTGCCCTGAAGAGCTCTTCACCGCACAGCCATGACAGGCCCCCACACCGCATGCCATGGATGTCTCAAGAGAGACCTGACACGGAATGTTCCATTTAGAAGTAAGGGCTGCGACCGCTTTCAACATGGGCAGCGGGCCGCAGGCAAAGACAATTGCCCTCCCCTCCCCGGCCCTCTCAACGTTCGCCTTAAGGAGTTCGGTGACCGGCCCTCGATGACCGGCCGTGCCATCATCGGTTGCGATAGAAACGCTTGTATCAGCGCCAACCTGCTCCGCGGGAATAATCTCCGCTGCCGATCGATACCCGACCAGAAATGCCATATGGTCTTTATCAACAACCTGTGACAGGGAGATAAGAGGGGCAATCCCAATGCCGCCCGCTACCAAAAAAGATCTATCCCCCGGTGGGGGGAGCTTAAACCCTCTTCCAAGGGGTCCCAAAACCGACAATCGCTCTCCCTTAACAGCCCTGGACATGATCGCAGTTCCCCTGCCCACAACCCGGTAGAGGAGATAAAAGATACCGTCCCCCCCAACTCTGCATATGGATAAAGGGCGTCTCAAGAGGGGATCGATCCCGTTAAAGACCCTGAGCATTACAAACTGTCCGGGTTTGGCCGCAGCAGCGATTCGAGGTGACTCCAGCCCCATATGGTAGGTCTTATCAGCAATCTGCCTGTTAAATACTATCCCTGCCTCTTCTTCAATCATGGGGACGCTGTCTTTCGATGAGTTGGGTAGCTTACGTTGGGATAACCCTTGAGGGGGGCCTCATCATCAATGCCGTACTCTTTGACCCGTTTTTCATCAAAAGGGGCCTTTCTTCCCTCACAGCGTTTGCGGGGGCAGAGTTGACAGCTGTAGAACGAGACGTCTGTGGGGAAATAGATACCGGACACCGCTTTTTTGGGATCATACGAAAACTTTTATTCAGCCTTACGCCGCTGATGTCCTCCACACCTTCAAGCAGTGAGAACAGGGGGCCCTGCTCTTCGATGGGCCAGTCTCCCAATGAACCCGGGCTCATAAATGACACGCCGCCCAG
>JAUVRS010000264.1 GCA_030597505.1 Desulfobacteraceae bacterium | reverse complement strand
GCAAACGTCAAAAGAAAAAGAAAAAAAAATTGGAGACTAAAGCCAAAGAATGATGAAAAGAACGTACTAAAACTTCTTGCAATTTACCCATAAGTTTGATATACATAAGCAATTTTTTTAATTTGGCATTTTAAACCGTGTGTTGAATTCCCCCTGATGATGGTGAGGGAATGTCGTGTGCGAGTGAAAAGCCGGGCATGGCCTATAGAGCGGAGGGAGCCTTGCCGGGTTATACAAATATCGAGGTTGTTTATATATGAAGCGAACAATGCGGACAGGTTTTGAGCTTTTGAAAAGGGTCAAGACAGATACCAAAAGAAGGTCCCCGACACCCCATTCCCCCCAAAGGGTGGTGGGGATTTCCCAGCCCGGGGGGGCCCTTTTCACAATGGGGCGGCTCAAAGAGACAATTTCCAGGGCACGCGAGTTTCTTTTACCCATCCAGAATCCAGAAGGTTATTGGGTGTTCGACTTGGAAGCAGACACCACCATACCCTCTGAATATGTATTGCTTCAGCGCTTTCTGGGACGAGATATTCGGCCGAAGCTTGTGAAGCGGCTTGCCAGTTACCTTCACGGCAGACAACTTGAAGACGGGGGTTGGCCTCTTTTTACGGGCGGCGAGGCGGATCTGAGCGCTACGGTCAAGACCTATTTTGGCTTGAAACTCCTGGGTGACAGACCGGATGAAATTCATATGAGCAAGGCGCGCCGACTTATCTTGCGTCAGGGCGGGGCAGCCAGGGTAAACGTCTTTACCCGTATTACTTTGGCTCTTTTTGGTCAGATCCAATGGCATACTGCTCCTGCAATGCCCATTGAGATCATGCTTCTGCCCAGATGGTTTTTCTTTAACCTCAACAAAGTCTCCTATTGGTCCCGGACTGTCATTGTTCCTTTGCTCATCCTCTATGCCGGCAGGTCTGTGTGCCGGTTGAATCCGGAAGAGGGTGTTTCTGAGCTATTCGTGGATCCTCCGGAAAAGTTGCGCCATTTGGATCGTTTTGTTCCAAAGAATATACGGAAAAACGGGTTTATCCTTTTGGATCGACTGTTGAAGCTGGTGGACCCCTTTATGCCACAAGGCCTAAGGAGAAAGGCCTTGAAGAGGGCTGAGCGATGGACTATCGCCCGGATGCAGGGAGAGGGGGGCATAGGGGCCATATTTCCAGCCATGGCAAATGCGGCGATGGCCCTAAAAGTACTTGGGTACCCCGAAAATCACCCGGATGCAGCACGAGGGAGAAAGGCCATTGAGGATTTGGTCCTCGCCCGTGAGAAAGAGGCTTTTTGTCAACCCTGCCTCTCACCGATCTGGGATACATGTCTGGGTCTTTCCGCGCTTCTGGAATCCGGTCTGCCGGCAGAAAGTAAACAGGCGATCGATGCTGTCGAGTGGCTGTTCAAAAAACAGATCCTGGTACCGGGGGACTGGTCCCATCATGCACCGAATTTGGAGCCGGGAGGCTGGGGTTTCCAGTTTGAAAATACATTTTATCCGGACGTGGATGATACCCCCATGGTCCTTATGGCCCTTTTGCGTGCGGGCACCCTGGATAAGGTAAAATACAGGGAACGGATCGGGAGGGCCGTGAATTGGATCATCGGTATGCAAAATTCAGATGGCGGGTGGGGGTCGTTTGACATTGACAACGACCAGCGCTACCTCGATCAAATTCCATTCGCCGATCATGGGGCATTGTTAGACCCGAGCACCTCCGATTTGACGGGACGCTGTGTCGAGCTTTTCTCTACGCTTGGATATGGTAGCGACTTTCCGCCTATTGCCAGGGCGCTAAAATTCCTTCAAAAGGAACAAGAGGATTTCGGCGGTTGGTTTGGCCGGTGGGGGGTAAATTATATCTATGGGACCTGGTCAGTGCTCATGGGGTTAAGCCGGGCCGGTGAAGATATGTCCCAACCCTATATTCGTAAAGCGGTTGAATGGCTAAAGACCTGTCAGAACCCTGACGGAGGGTGGGGGGAAACCTGTTACTCTTACAACGACCCGTCACTCGCGGGAAAAGGGGCAAGCACAGCATCTCAGACCGCGTGGGCCCTCCTCGGGCTCATGGCTGCCGGGGAGCTCCACAGTTCGTCGGTTCAGCGTGGCGTCCATCACCTCCTGAGTACCCAGAACTCCCAGGGGAACTGGGAAGAAACGGCCTTCACCGGAACGGGGTTTCCCACCGTTTTTTATCTCCGCTATCATGGTTATGCCCAGTATTTCCCCTTATGGGCCCTGTCGCTTTACAAAAGACTCCGAACGGGCAAAAGAAGCGTTCAGGACCAACACAGCCTGATGAGCCCGGCTGATCTACCCTTACCTGCGTTGAAATAACCCATGAAACCTGCCATGGGTCTGGTGGTTGCGCTTTTAGCCGAGGCCCGTTTTTTGATAGGATCGGGGCCCTGGGAAAACCGGGACGGACGTATATTTCGGCGTATTCGCCTTGATGACGGCACTGATCTGTTCTGCGTACGTTCAGGTACGGGGACCAGAAACGCCCTTTCGGCTGCAGAGTGGCTGGTGAGTGAAGGTGTTTCGGCCCTGGCGGTTTTGGGCATTTCCGGAGGGCTGAACCCCAAACTGAAAACCGGGGATCTTATCGTCGGGAAAACGGTCCTTGACAAAAACGGCAAGGGGACCTGTTGCGTTTGGAAATCGAACTCGGGTCTTGTTGAATCAGCCTATAGGGCCTTAAAGGCGAAAGAGATGCCCGCGCATATGGGCGCAGTCATCACCGCCGGGGGTGCGGTTCTGAGCGCAGAGAGAAAACAATCAATTTACAGGGAGACCCATGCCCTGGCCGTTGATATGGAGAGTTCAGCCGTTGGCCAAACCGCAACAGAAGCCGGGTTGGCCTTTTTTCTTCTGCGCGCAATCTGTGATACCTTTGATCAGAATATACCCGAAGAGCTGTTTTTGTGTTTAGACCCAAGCGGAAAAACCCGTCTTTCCCCCCTTATAAATAGCCTGTTACGCAGACCCTCACTGATAACTGAGTTGTTGCGTACAAGAAGTCGGTTTGTTACGGCCCTCAAAAGTCTCAGGTGTGGTTGGCGGATACAGGTGGATAATCACATGCCGGCCTTGCTTGTCTCTCCCGACTCACAACCGATAACTGACTAGGAGGCTGTCACCTTAAGGTTACGATGTGAGATCAAGATGGCCCCCGCAGTTTGGCCATCAGGGCCTTTAAGGGGCTTTTGACGGAATCCATTACTGCAGCAGGCTCAAAGCCTGAATGTATCATACAGTTGGCGCAGCGGGGGTCTTTTCCGACCCCATAGCTTTTCCAGTCCGTAGCGTCCATCAATTCCCTGTAGGTTGCGGTGTAACCGTCATTGAGCAGATAGCAAGGCTGTTGCCACCCAAAAATATTGTAGGTAGGATTCCCCCAAGGCAGGCAATCATAATCCTGATTCCCCGCCAGGAAATCCAGGTAGAGGGTGCTGTGGTTGAATCTCCAGTGCCTGTTTTTTCCAAGCAGGAACAGGTTTCGAAATAGGGTTTTGGTACCGTTACGTCCCAGAAAGTCTCCCTGATCAGAGGCGTTTGTATAGCAAAACCCTGGGGAAATAGTCATTCCCTCCACCTCAAGGGAGGAAAGAAAATCCAACAGACGGGCCGTGTTCTCGGGCGGTTCGCCATCAAAAATAGTTGTATTCGTGGTGACACGGAATCCCTTGGAGCTCAACAGACGGATGGACGCCACAGCCCTCTTGAATGTGCCTTTACTGTTTACGTGGTCATCATGGTCTTTTTCCAGGCCATCCAGGTGTATATTAAAGGTCAAGTAAGGAGACGGCTCGAAATCGCCAATCCTTTTTTCCAGGAGGAGGGCGTTTGTACACAGGTAGACAAATTTCTTGCGACTTGTCAGTTCACGGGCGATGAGATGGATATCTGGATGAAGCAGCGGTTCCCCACCGGCAATGGAGACAACGGGCGTACCGCATTCATCAGCTGCTGACGCGCATTCTTTGACACTCAGTTGTTTTGACAGTATTTCGTTTGGATAATCTATCTTTCCACAGCCTTTACAACGGAGGTTGCAACGGAAAAGGGGTTCCAGCATCAAGACTAACGGGAAACGTCCGTTTCCCGTTAGTTTTTGCCTGGCTATGTAAGCGCCTATTCGCGCCTTCTGTATGGCGGGTATGCTCAAATGATGGCTCGTAAAATCCTTTTGGTTTTGTTCGGGGGATATTAGAAAAATC
>JAUVRS010000207.1 GCA_030597505.1 Desulfobacteraceae bacterium | reverse complement strand
TTTTGCTTCAAGAAATGAAGCCAAGTGCGTCTCCCGATTCTTTTCCAAAACGATTTAATTTACCATAGGTTGGGATATTAGCACAAATAAATTTTGAATAAAGGAGCAGGTTCAGCGAGAGAATACACCTCCAATCAGCTTCTGGCTGTTTGCGGTTGACTCCGGTTATCAAAGGTCATAGGAGGGTTTGTGCAAATGGATGATCTGAACAATAACTGACCTATCAGCATGTCAACCCCTCAAAAGAGGCAAGACGCGCTGCGAGTGGGGTATTGCGGCTGCGACGGACCTGCAAATGACCATCAATGACAATACCGGATATCCCTGGAATGTCGCCTCTAGATATGGCGCTCAGTGCATCTTTCGCCGCTGAACCCAAAGGTGTATCACAGATGACGAGATCTGCGGGTTTGCCCGTGGCGATTGTCCCGGTATTTAGACCAAAAACCCGCGAATTGTTTCCGGTTGCCAGGGCGATTGCACTCTCGGGGCGCATGTCTCCCAAAGAGGACAACTCACAGATGGTCTTTATTATGGCCAAGGGCATCACGCCTGTCCCCGTAGGTGTATCACTGCCAATACAGACCCGGTGGAGAACATTGTGGAGACGAGCTGTTTTGAGGATATAAAGTGCCGAACGGAGATTGCCAGCCTGAACGATCTGGAGTGCCATCTCACTCTCCGTGATAACACGCGTCACCCCGTTATCATCCAAAGATGTGGTGCCGCCGTTGATATGGCCGCACACGTCAACATTGAGATAAAGCAGCACCTCATGGTTTATGGGGCTTGACCCCGGAACAGAACTCCCACCGCTGTGAGCCATCACACAAAGACCGTATTCCTGGGCACGGCGAACCTCGGGTTCTCCATCCCGGGGTTCCGGGTAACCACCAAACCCGTATTTTGCATAACGGACACCAACGTTTGCCATTTCAGCAAAGTCTTTTTCCGTGAGTCCGGGTTCTAACATGACCGAACCCCCATTTATTTTCATGCCGTTGGGGTGAAAATTTTCAAAGCATTTGAGGGCCACAATGGCCAGCGCCTTGGCGACCACGGGGTCGTGTGGCCGGCCCGGTGCATGGACACCTTCCCCGGCCGTGACAACGCTCGTAATCCCACCGTGGACATAAGAATCAAGAAAATCCACCTGTTTTTGCCGCGGGGTGTAATCTCCCAGTACAATGTGGCAGTGTGAGTCTATAAGCCCGGGGATCACGGTGGTGTTTTTTGCATCAACCACCACATCTGCCCCGGAAACATCCAGTCTCGTTCCCAGGGATGTTATGATACCATCCTCACAAATCAGAGAATCGGCATCCAAAAGCCCGGTTTCCAGATCACCGGATACCAATGTCCCGATATTAAAAATAGCCAGTTTTCCGGTTTTTTCAGATTGAATTTCTTCCATCAAGACAGCCTCTTATGTTAGTCCATCAAGCCCTTTGGCTTCCTCTTTTTTGAGCCCGCCGAGACGGTAGTTCAAACGCCCCCGGTTGGCTACCACTGCAATCACAACCACTTCATCGGGATGAGGCGCATCCGGGATTCTCACCTCCATGGCGTCATAATGAGAACGGACAAAAAGTGCATCTTTGTACGCAAGCGGGACATCCAAGGCGGTATCGGGAACACCCCTTTTGGTTGCTGAGGGAATCCATGCCTTTCCCCCACCGACTGCTTCTCGAAAGTAGTCGGCAAACCTGGTGGTCAGAAACATGTTTGCGTGGTCCATCTGACCATTGATTCCAACAATACCTCCCTTACCGTAGCTTTCAGGTATTTGGCCAAGTGCTTCTACGGCCGTCTTCCCCAGCAATTTTCCCAGTTCCGCTCCCGCCTCAATGGCATCACCAAGATCTTCGTGATGAGCCCCGGCATATGGATTTTTTACAACCGCTGCGGCTGCGACCAAACGAAGCGGAATATCAGTTTCAATTCCCGACTCGCTCCTTGTTTCATCAACAATTGTTACAACCTTTCGGATCTTCAGTTTCATGGGTATCCTTCCTCCTGTGCCGCCGTCACTGTTTTTTCAGCCTCCTCGGGGGTTGAAAACGGCCCTGTTGCGATCATCTCCCCGGTGGCAGGGTTGATCACGTCTCTGACTTGTGATGATTCAGAATCTTCCCATTTTCCGTTGATGTAATTCTTTAGTCTTCCATAGTGTTTGCTATTATCTACCAACTTGGTCCTTCCACGGTATTTACCTCTTTTTACATGGTAAGTTAGACTGAATATATTACAAAAGATCATTCAGGGGTGACTTGTCTGGCGAAGGGAATCAAACAACGGCTGAACCGAACCCGGTTGGTCCAGGTGCAGCAGCCGTTCCAAAATCCCCTGACACCTGTCTCGAGAAATGGTCATAGTGCACAGTTTCCTGAATTTGTCGATTATATCATCTTCTGTCATCGGATTCTTCATATTGCCTTTGGGATAGATCACCTGATTCCTCAAAATACCCTTACCATTGGTTTCCATTTCAATAATCGATGCCAGGGTTTCCGGGTATTGCTCGTTTAATGATCCATCCTCTTCAATTTCTATACGGCCCATCAAATCGTTTATCTGTGGGTCGGCCAATCTCTCTTTGGTAAATTGCGTCAAAGAGATCTTTTTGTCGACAACAGCCAGTGCAACGCAAAAGGGAATGCTGAGTCTGGCTGCCATGGGAGTTTCAGGGTGATAGTTTTGCCCCTGTCCTTTTGCTGTTTTCGGGGTTCTAAGGCGGATCTTCAAGATATCCGCATCTTCCACATCGTGTTCTTCCATCAGTTCAAGTGCGGCCTGTATAGCCCCGTGGCTGATCAATATGGTTGGATATGCCTTCAGGCTATTGGAGGTCAATTCAAATGATTTTCCAAGCCCCGAAGAGATCTGTTCAATTTCAGGGTCTTCGGAAAATGCCTGACAAAAACCGGTAGGATACTCCAGGATCCCTTTTGGCCCATTGGCCCCCTTCTTGACCAACAAGGCCAGCATCACACCCTTCATGGCTGCAAAACCGGGGTGAAGGCTTTTTGAATAATCTCCCTTATCTATACAGTACCTGAGCCCTCCTGCCTGGTCGGCGGCCAGCCCCAATGCGTACTCTGTCTCCACTGCATTCAATTTCAGCAATTTTGCGGCAGCCGCAACCGATGCAAGAGAACCAAAGGTGCTGGTAGGGTGCCAGAATTTGTAATGGGACGGCATCATCTGTCTGCCCACCCTTGCCCCGATCTCAAACCCTGTGACATAGGCTTCAATCAAACCGGGTCCATCAATGCCGACTTTTTCTCCCAATGAAAAGACCGTCGGGACCAGCGAAGCGCTGAAATGAGAAATGGAACCCATGTGGGTGTCATCAAAGTCTATTGAGTGGATCATGGTTCCATTTGCCAGCGCGGCAAGTGGTGGAGACGTCTTAAACCCGTTCATAAACACACTGGACCCGGGTGTTCCTCCAAGTTCCTCAATCAGATTGACAACCCACTCACACTCTTCTCTGGCCTCTGTGTACCCTGCAATACAACAGCCAAGCGTATCGATTATGGTATATTTCGCAAGACGCCGTACAGAATCAGGGATGTCTGGAAAAGAGTGTTTCACAATAAATTGGGCCAATTGTCTTGTGATGTCCATCGCTACCTCCATCGAGCATCTTCAGAAAATCTTGGGGCAAGCCATTAGATCATTCTGGCGATATCATAACCTTGCCTTACGGCCTCGAGGGTCGTCCCAGCCGCAACCTTGTCTCCAATTTCATAAACTTCAGGGACCTCTTCCCTCAGGACACGATCCAAACGATCCGCGTGCGGCACTGCGCCGGCCGTAACAACGACCAAGTCGGCCGGGAGGATCTCTTTATTCTCTTTGCGTCTCACCACAACACCCGTTTTATTGACCGAGACAACTTTGGTGTTTGTCATGATTCGAACACGATTACGTTCCAAAGCCAACTCAAGCGGCAGCCTGGAGATGTGGGGCATATCCCTTGCGATGTCATCCAGGATTTCGATAATGGTCACTGTTTTACCCTGGTCGCTCAGGAATTCTCCCACCTCGCATCCCACCTGCCCCCCTCCAATGACCACTATCCTCTTTCCATGAACTTCTCTGCCGTCAAGGACGTCTCTCCCGGTGAGGACATTTGCCTTTGAAAGGCCATCCATGTCCGGGATTGCAGGGTCGCTGCCGGTAGCGAGTATTGCCACATCCGGTTTAACTTCCCGGAGCCATTGTCTGTCGATCTCTCTTCCCAATTCCACTTTAACCCCTGACTTCTTTATCAGATTCTTGAGGTATAAAACAAACCGCCAGATCTCCTGTTTCCCAGGCGGTGTGGCAGCCAGGGGTAGCTGTCCGCCCATCTCACAGGTTTTGTCCACAAGAAAAACCTCGTGCCCCCTCAAGGCCGCGGTTTCCGCTGCCTGAATCCCTGCGGGACCGGCCCCTACGACCAGGATTTTTTTCTTTCTTCCCGCTTTGTCAAGGCCTTCTCGTTCCCGCCCAACCATTGGATTGGTGGTACAGGCCAGTGGTAAATCCCTTTCAATAATGTTCTGGGCACATCCCTGGCAGCAGTATATACACGGCCGAATTTCTTTAAATTTTCCGTTGCGGGATTTTTGGGGCAGGTAAGGGTCAGCGATGAGGGGTCTTCCCATTGCGATCAGGTCTGCCTTCCCTTCCTGAAGGATCTGATCGGCAGCGTGGGTATCCTTTATTTTATTCACCGCGATAACCGGTATGGAAACCGCTTTCTTGATATTCGCGGCCAGATCAACAATGCAGTTATCCGGAGACCTCATGGGGGTAATGGAAGGGATAAAATCAGGGTCTTTGATGGATGCGCCAAAACCAACGGAAACATGGAGTCCTTTCACACCCGTTTTTTCAAATCCCCTGGCGATTTCCCGGATTTCTTCCAGGGTGTTCCCCCCATCGGGCTCACTGCCGTTCATCCGGCACATGATGGGGATTTCCGCTCCCACAGCCCCGATTATCTTCTTAATAACCTCATTTACAAATAGCATACGTCCTGTCAGGTTTCCGCCGTATCGATCTTCTCTTTTGTTGGCCCACGGGGAAAGAAACTCACCGCACAAATACATGTGGGCACAGTGAATACCTATTATATCAACCCCCCCTTCCACGATCCTCTTCGCCCCACTCTTGAACTTCTCAATGATTTCTTCAATCTCCTCAATAGTGAGTTCCCTGGGAA
>JAUVRS010000107.1 GCA_030597505.1 Desulfobacteraceae bacterium | reverse complement strand
ACTCGATTATTTCAGACCTGGATCACGCGAAACACACGTGTCATTTCGAATTCTTTATCTGGCATATTGGCGGAATGGCGGATCAGGTGGCAGAGGCACTGATCCGTGCTGCGGAGCGGGGGGTGACTTGCCGGGTACTGGTTGACGCAATCGGGAGCAAATCCTTTCTAAAGAGCACATTGGTAAAAAGATTTCGAGATTCCAAAATCCGAGTTGTGGGGTCCTTACCCGTGGGTTTGACTCGAATTCTCATGAGGAGAGTTGACCTCCGGAACCATCGCAAGATCATCGTTATCGATGGAGAAATTGCCTATACCGGAAGCCAGAACCTGGTTGACCCACGTTTTTTTAAACAGGATGAAGGTGTGGGTCAGTGGATCGACGCCGTGGTACGGGTGGAAGGTCCCAGCGTGGAGCCGTTGGGAGGAACCTTTATAGAAGACTGGGAACTTGAAACTGGGGAAGGCCTGAAAACGCTTGAAGCCACAAGTGACATACACGCCGTACCGGAAAAGGGGTCATCGGCAGTCCAGGTGGTCCCTTCCGGGCCGGCATTCAGACCCGAGACGATCCATGAATTATTGCTGGCAGTGATCTACGCTGCCCGCAAAGAACTGGTATTGACAACGCCCTATTTTGTCCCGGATGATGCGATCCTTACGGCACTTATCTCCGCAGCCCACCGTGGTGTCAAAGTCACCATAGTTGTGCCCGCAGTGGTGGATGCGCGGCTAGTCCATTACGCCAGCCGATCCTTTTTCGACGACCTGCTTGCCGCCGGTGTGGGTATCGCGGGATTTAAAGGGGGATTGCTGCATACAAAATCCATTACAGTAGACGGAAAGATGTGTGTCTTTGGATCGGTCAATCTTGACATGCGCAGTTTGTGGCTTGATTTTGAAATTTCCCTTTTTGTCTACGATTCGGGTTTTACCAAAGATGTACGGGCCATGCAGACCCAATACATCGAAAGCGCTGAGATGATGAACCTGGTTGAGTGGCGAAAGCGGTCGTCAGTTCAGCGGTTTGTTGAAAACGCGGCACACCTCATCGGCCCGCTGCTCTGACTCGGGTCTTTTTTGTGGTTGAATCAACATTTCTTGCCCACTAAAAAACATTGCAAACCTTTTATCCCGGCCTCGACTAATTTAGCAGTCTTCTTTTTGTGCCTTTTTCCGTGATTCCCTGGAAGATGACGAGTTTCCTGCCCGCGTCTATTCCATCTTTCAAAACGAGCTTATCTTTTTTCAGGGCCTTACCTCTGACACTGACCGTGTGAGGGTACTTGTAATCCACGTGTTCTTGCAATAGTGGGTCCCGAATCTCGACAAGTGTGCGTCTGTTGCGGGTGTTCTCTCTTTTCTCGGATTGTAATCTCAGTTTTGAACGAAATCCTTTCATTATGCCAACGGCAAAGTCGGTTTTGCGATACCGATTCAAGCCCTTTTTCTTGTTGTACTCATGCCACCGGGAATCAACAAAACGGCTAACAAAGTCATAGACATAACTTGCAATCCTTACGTTTTGCAGGGTTCCACTGATCTCTAACACCCGCCCCATTTTACCTTTTCCCATTACATAGGCTGGTATCCAGATACCATGCACAAAATAGAAATCCTGCAATAAACCGGAAAGATGATAATCCTCCCGGAAGTGACGCAGCGAAGGACTTCCGACAAAAACACTGATAAAATGACGATCTATGTTCCGGGCGAGAATATCCACATTGTATTTCGCAATAAATTGATGCGCCTTTGTCATGGCTGCCTCAGCTTCATGCTGGTTATTGCTCTGTGCCAGGGCCATAAGCTTTTTGACACGTATCATGATCTTGTCTTGAGGCCCGGTAGAATCATGCAGGATCTGTTTATCCAATGGCCTGTAGCTCCCTGATGCCTCGGGATTGGCCCTCAGCAGGAAACAGGCCTTTTTGAACTTTGGGCCGTGGGGGGGTGCGTTGGTGGCACCCAAAACCTGTCCGGAAAACTGATGCGCCATTTCATGGAGAAGGACCTCGCGGACAGCGTCCCACGAATGGTCAAGTACGAGTTTGCGGCTGAGGCATATCTCATTTTTTTCTTCAGACCAATATCCCCACCTGCCGTTCATATCCCTGAGACTAAACAAGGGTCTACGCAACCTCTCTCTGTTAGAGGAATCCAGCGCCCACCGTGCCTCTTCCCATTCACAGGAAAGCCCGTGGAGGATGCGACGTTCCAGTTCCGCCTGGAGATCAGATACTCGTCTGTTTGTATTTGGGCTGCGAAAATTCTCAAGCCGCTTGTGCATAGGTTTTCTTTTTGCCCGTCGTTGTCCGTCTCACGATAACTCAGGCGATTTCAATCGAATAATTGCCGAGTGTTTGACCGTTGCGATGCCCCGATCTTGGGAATCGAAAATCGCAAGGTCCAGATCAACCAGTTCATGACCTCGTTTCTTGTAGGAACGGGCCACAGAGCCCCGAATGTTCAGCTTTCCGTGTGTCTTGTGTAAGGAAAAGTTCTGCACCCGGCTTTGGGTGTGTATCCAGGGACCCAGGTTCACGTTTCGCATAAGAATTTGATTGGCCTGGCTCAGAAAATATGCGGGATGACAGACCGCTTCAGGATCCCTGTATACAGCCAAATTGTCCAGATAGTGATCGTGCACCTTGGATTCATGGTCATCCGCTTCTGGGTGAAATTCCAGGGCCCCTAAAAGTGTCCCCGGCAAAAGGTTGGCAACACGAGGCGCCATGCGTTCTTCTGGCGCCGGAAGAAACCTGTGTGGATAATCACATGCCCTTGGGGCTTCAGCCCCCACGGCCCCAAAACCGGCCCACCCCACCGCGCAGAGTGCACCACCAATATCAAGGATCTCGATTTCATATTCATTCGTCTTTGACCCGCTCCTTCTGACGCAAACCCTTACAGAAGCGCCCTCGTAGATAGGCCTAATGAACTTTGCAGTGATGGTTCCGCGCTCCAGCCAATCAGTACCGAGATGTTCCACTACCGGGCGGGTCATATATGCGTATACTGCGATTCCCGGGACCAGTGCTCCCTTAAAACCGTGACTCCTGGCCACTTCGTCGGAGTGGATCTTGTTGGACGACTCCTTGGCAAAATTGATAGCCGTCAGTTCGTATGTGGACAAATCCATTTTCTTCTCAGACCTTTTTTGAGTTTTCTTCTCCGACTGCGGTATACATTTGTCAGAAGGCTCTCTCACAACCAGGCTTAGTCCCTGATGCCAAACCTTATCGTTCCCAAATTTGAAAAAGACACCTCCACCAGATCTCCCGGCTCAACAAAAAAGAACGTTGTCAGAGATCCGGTGGAAACAATCTCTCCTGCCCTGATTTCTTTGTCCAATTCCGCCAATTTGTTGGCAAGCCATGTCACCACATTGAGGGGGTTTCCCAGTGCCTCCACCCCGCACGCACTCGCAAGGAGGTTGGCGTTTTTTCTCAGTACAACCCCTTCGTGGATGAGGTCAAAACCGGAGATCGGCCTCATAATCGGACCAAGGATAATCCCTGCGTGAAATGCATTGTCGGCAACTGCCTCGATGGGGGTTGCGTCCCAGTCTTTTATTCTGGAATCCACAAGTTCCACGGCCCCCATGATTCCTGATGTGGCCCGCAGCACGTCTGTATGTGTTATGCCAGGCCCCCTGAGCGGCATCCCCATCACAAAGGCAATTTCCCCCTCAACGGCCAGTTTGAAAAAATCGGACGTCTTTATCTCCGGCAGGGATGAATAATCGGATTTGGTGGTCATACACCCCAGAAAAGGTTCTCTCACTTTCAACTGGTCCATCACTGGATGGCTTGTTGCACCCACCTTCCAGCCGATGACACGTTCACCCTTCTTGACCCGGTCCTCCACCGACATGGCCTGCACTTCATAGGCCTCTTCTATTGACAACTCCCCTATGGTGGAACATAGGGAATCGGCGGGTTTCATCTCCTCGGAAGCCTTTTGCAGAACATTATGCCACTCTCTTTTTATTGTCTCTCGATTTTTCAATTGCAACCTCCAACCAACATGAACTGGAGAAAGTGAATCATTGAATGGGTCAACGGTTTCAGATTTTCAGGAGGGCCACCTCTATCCGATCAAACGCCTCTTTCAACATTGAACGGCTTGTAGCAAAATTGATACGGATATGACCTTCTCCGGGAGGGCCAAAATCAGCGCCTTTCATCACGACAACCCTGGCCTCTTTCCGAAGGTATTGTGTCATTTCCTCGCTGGTCTTTTCAAAAGAAGATATATCAGGAAACAAAAACGGCGTGGCCTGGGGAATCGGACAAAAAACCCCCGGGATCTTTCCCAACCGGGCCACACTGTAATCCCGCATCTTTCGCAGATGAGTTCTCAGCTCCTTGAGCCAGGGGCTGCCATGGACAATAGCCGCTTTGGCGGCCGCCTGGGCCAGGGTATCTGCATGAACGATCATGCCGTGAAGCCGTTTTTTGAGCGCTGCCATGTGTTTTCCATGACAGACCATATACGCAATTCGATAGCCAGGAATTCCAAAGGCCTTGCTGAACCCAAAGACGGTTATGGTTCTTTCAAACAGATCAGGGTCGAGAGAGGCCAGACTGATATGTTCCCCCTCATAAATCATGTCTTCATAGAGTTCATCTGAAAAGATCAGGAGGTCATGTTCTTTGGCGGTTTGGGCAATCTCCTCCAATTCTTTCCTGGTAAACACCCTTCCAGTGGGGTTGTGGGGGTTTGAGACCATCAGAAGTCTTGTTTTTGGAGATATCCTTTGTTTGAGGTCCTCCAAATCCAGTCTCTCGTTTTGAAGACTAAGGGGATTAAAGACCGGGATCGCTTCAGAATTATAAATGTTTTCCATAAACGGCGGATAAACCGGCCCCGGGCATATCACGGCTTCATCGCCCGGTTTGAGCGCATAGTAACAGGCCAGAAAGATGGCGAACATGGTTCCCGGAATCATATGTACGTCATCCGGGTCTGCTGGGATATTATTGACCCGGTTGAGTTTTTCACAGATAACCTCGAGGACATCCGGGTCCCCGCCATGATGGCCGTAAGGGGTTCGGTCTTCCCGGACCGCACGAATAATCCCTTCTTTGATCTCAGGTGGCGCCTGAAAATCAATGTCAGCCACCGAAAGCGAGATCACCCCTTCGCCCCAGGGGCCCCATTTCTGGGCGGCCCGTTTGCGAAGAAACGTTTCATCAATTGTTTCAAAATCTGTCATGGTATCCTTTCTCCCAATGCATGCCCTAAGGTTCTAACCCAACGCCTCTTTGACCGTTTCTGCCACCTGGTTGCAGTATTTCTTGGTAAGGTCCTCTGTGGGACCCTCGACCATGACGCGGCAGAGATTTTGTGTTCCGGAATATCGCACCAGCACCCGGCCTTTCTTCCCCAGACTCTTTTCCACCGCCTTTATGGCCTCAGCAATTTGTGGCACCGTGGAAATATCTGGTTTTCGGCTGACCGCCACATTGATCAATTTCTGGGGGTATACGTCCATCATGCCCGCAAGTTGGGAGACCGCTTTACCTTGTTTGAGCGTTGCCGCTATCAATTTAAGGGCCGCCAGGATTCCATCTCCGGTGGTGTGGTCATCAAGAAAAATCAAATGGCCCGAATCCTCTCCCCCAATCACAGCACCCAGACGTCGCATATCCTCCAGAACATAACGGTCCCCCACATTTGATGTATGGTGTTTGAATCCAAATTTCCGGCAGGCAATGGTGAGCCCCAGATTGCTCATAACGGTGCTGACGAGAAGATCATTTTTCAGCCGGGCCTCATCCTTGAGCATCTTTGCGCAGATGATCATTATCTGATCCCCGGTGATTCTCCTCCCTTTTTCATCAACGGCGATCAACCGGTCCCCGTCACCGTCAAAGGCCAGCCCAACATCCGCGCCATCATCTGTCACGCGCTTTTGAAGATCCTGGGTATACTGTGAACCACAATTGTCATTGATGTTGGTGCCGTTTGGCTTATCATGGATGACTGTGACCTCGGCGCCCAGTTCAGTGAAGACAAGGGGGGCCACCCGACAGGTTGCCCCGTTGGCTGCATCAATGACAATCTTTACGCCTGCCATGGAGAGATTGGCGGGGAATGTATCTTTGAGAAAGGTAGAATATTTTTCAAAAACCTTTTCCATGCGCTTGGCGCTACCAAATCCTCCTGCTGGCGGGGTCATCTGGTCCAGTCTGCCTCCCAACACAAGGTCTTCAATAACCGCCTCCTGTTGATCGGATAGTTTGAATCCATCTCCGGAAAATATTTTGATGCCGTTGTCCTGGTAGAGGTTGTGGGACGCGGAAATAACAACACCCGCATCAGCCCTCATGTTCCGGGTGACAAACGCGACTCCGGGGGTAGGCAACACCCCTGCCAGATATGCATTGCCCCCCATTGACGCAATACCTGCCCCAAGAGAGTCTTCCAGCATAGGACCCGAGATTCGAGTATCCCTTCCGATGACCACTCGAGGTGGGTGATCCTTTTTTTTGAAGACATGGGTGATGGCCTGGCCCACAGTGAAGGCTGTCTTTGCATCCATTGGATACTGGTTGGCCAGGCCTCTTATCCCATCGGTCCCAAAAAGGGTACCCACGCTTCATCCTCCCAATTAAAACCCATTTAGAACATTAAAAACAAATTTGCATTTAAAACGGACAGAAAATATTTTATTGTTCATCTATCACTTTTGATGCTATTTTAGCTATAAAAACAAAGAAGTCCACCATAACCGACCCTGAGCCAGGTTTCTTGACATCCTGAGCATGCTCCTATACAAGAAAACCAAAGACATGATCGCAAAGATA
Source organism: Desulfobacteraceae bacterium (assembly GCA_030597505.1). Classification (GTDB taxonomy): domain Bacteria; phylum Desulfobacterota; class DSM-4660; order Desulfatiglandales; family Desulfatiglandaceae; genus JABMQV01. The sequence continues at coordinate 1,051 of JAUVRS010000107.1, read as the reverse complement.
AACAAGATCGTTACCCTGAGTCAAGGTAGGGTGTTTGATTTTCAGAGAGAAAATGTGACCCTTGAAAACGGGGTGACTGTGGACCTGGATATTGTTCGCCATCCTGGTGCGTCAGCAATCGTTCCGCTCTGCCCCGATGACACCGTGATCCTGATCAGACAGTATCGCCACGCCATAGGCAATTTCATCTGGGAAATCCCGGCAGGGACGCTTGACCCTGATGAAACGCCCATTGAATGCGCAAAAAGAGAGTTGATCGAAGAGTCAGGGTTCTCGGCCAATACATGGCAAAAACTGGGGGAAATCATTCCGGTCCCGGGCTATTCAGACGAGCGTATCCATATCTTTTTGGCAACCGATCTTCTCCCATCAAGCCAAGACCTTGACGAAGACGAAATGCTGGATGTCCACAAAGTTAAACGGGTTGAGGCCGTCAAAATGATCCATAAAGGCCTTATCCAGGATGCCAAGACCATCTCCGGTCTCTTCCTGGCAGCCCACTGGTTGGAGAAGAACGGAAGGCTGAAGGAGTAATGACCTCAATCAGGGATTTCCTCACCCATAACCGGGTGGCATCATCGGCTCCGTGCCGCATTGATTCAGGAGGTACCTTTGATATAAAGGCGCTGGCAATCCTGTCGGCAGTAGCAGAACCAACCACGGTCAATGTGGCGCTGAACCTGAGGACATCCGTTGTCCTTTCTCCTTACAAAAACGACTGGATAAAGATATCCTCAAACGGCTTCCCCCAGGGGGAAACATTCCCCACTAACAATGTCCCCTTAAATACGATTTTTTCCCTATTTTTTGCTGCGAACGCCCACTTTGACTTTCATGGCCTGGAGGCCCGAATCAGTTCAGCGTCTCCGGTAAAGTCGGCTATGGGAGGATCCAGTACAGCCCTGGTGGCCTTTATCAAGTCCCTTGCCAAGGTGTCTGTTGGGCTCGGCGGGAGAAAATTATCAAAGAGAGCGATAGCTTCCACGGCACACAACATTCACGATAGTGTAAGCGGGGGCAACCGTGGTCTCCAAGACCACTGCGCCGCTGT
>JAUVRS010000126.1 GCA_030597505.1 Desulfobacteraceae bacterium | reverse complement strand
GGAGCTACGACTGTCTCGAAGCCTGCATCCCCCTGGCTAAGGGTGTAAATCAGGAGTGTTGGATTAAAGTATTTGAGTGTTGGCTCCAAAAACGGAAAAAGATCTAATTCTTATTCTTCGACCCTTGTTACCCCTATATCCAAATACGTTGCATATTTGCCCATAATTGCAACGATTCATCCATTCCAATACTCCATTACTCCGTTACTCCAAATACGATAAACTCCTCGTTTGATACGATGTGGAAGGCTGTCCTTTACCAACGGCCGTCAGTTACACCCCTAAGTAACCCTCACCGGTTGGCTTTACGGATTCCAAGCCTGTCCTGGCCAATAATGATGCGATGGATATTCTTGGTCCCCTCAACAATCTGGTAAAGTTTGGCATCCCGATAATACCGAGAGACCGGATATTCCGCCGAATAACCATAGGCCCCATGGATATCCATAGCAACATCGGCCGATTGTACAGCTACATCGGCAGCGAACATCTTTGCATACGACGTCTCAAGGACATTGTTCTTAACACCCTGATCTTTTTGCCAGGCTGCCCTGTAAACCAGCAACCTGGCAGCCTCTATGGCGGTAGCGACATCGGCAATGACATGCTGATTCATTTGAAAATTGGCGATGGGTTGACCGAATTGTGTGCGCTCGTTGCAGTATTTTACTGCTTCATCGATACATGCGTGGGCCAAACCGATCGCTCCGGCTGCACACCCTATTCTCGTATCCGGAAGAGAGCCAAATAAGATACGGGCCCCCTCTCCGGGATTCCCCAACAGGTTTTCCTTAGGGACCTTCACATCCTCAAGTGTGATCTCACCGGTGGGGAAGGAATGGGAACCCAGTTTATGAATTGGCGATGTGGTGATTCCCGGGCTGTCCATCTCCACGATAAAGGCTGAAAGCCTTTTACCGTCACCTTCCTCGGCCGTGTTGGCATAGAGAATCGCAATGTCCGCCACCGTAGCGAATGAGATCCAGGTCTTGGAACCGTTAAGTATATATGACCCGTCTTCACGAATAGCGCGCGTCTTCATCGCCATCACATCGGAGCCGGCATTCGGTTCGGTAATCGCAAAACAACCCAATTTTTGAGCACTCACGAGAGGTGGACTATATTTTTTTTTCTGCTCTGGATTTCCGTTCTTAAAAATATTATAGGCCGTCCCCGTGCATTGCATATTCATGGCCCCACGCAGAGAACTGGAGACCTTTGAAATTTCCTCTGTAATAAGGACCATGTTCAGAAAACCGTAATCTGTACCGCCATACTCTTCGGGGAGAAGACAGCCAAAAAAGCCCATTTCGCCCATTTTATTGATGATATCCCTTGGGAATACGCCCTGTTCATCATATTCATGGGCCGTTGGCGCGATCTCTTTTTGCGCGAATTGCCGCACTGTTTCCTGAATGGCCAGGTGTTCTTCAGAAAATTCGAAATTCATGGATTCCCCCGTACAATTATTATGCCGGCATTATGCGGCAGATTGTTAATTTATGGGGCTATGGTTTGGTCTCCCAACTGAATCGTAATGGCGTCTTTTGGGCATTCTTCCACACACGCGCCGCATCCGTTACACCAGTCAGCCCAGGTAGGGAGTATAACCCATTTTGTTGGATCAACCCGCTCTTTTGGAGGGATAGAAAAATCCCTTTTCTCGATCGGCCTGGTAGCATAAACTCTGACCGGACAGATCTGGAGACATTTCTTGCATCCTTTTGGGTCATACATGGAATAATTGCATTTTTTCCGATCGATGGTGACCTCAATACCATTTTGGGCAATACCCCGGCTGACGTCATCGTCGATAATAATTTCCAACAGCTCTGATTTAGACGTTTGCAACATTTCTTAACCTCCTACCATAGATTTTTTGCTAATGGTATTTGCTCTCGGGCGACCATTGTTATAGCCTCGTTTGGACATGCGCCGTCACATAAACCGCATCCCATACAAAGTGTGGGGTCAATATCTACATTATCGGAGGTAGGTGAATAGTGTATCGCCCCGAATTGACACTTATCCCAGCATTCCCCGCAACTCACACATTTCTCAGGGTGGACCCTGGCAATAAAATGTCCTTTTAAGACATATTCAGGGACGTCACTGCGAAACCGGTTCATCCAATATGTGCAATATCTTCTCTCACAGTTGCAGATTGCCTCTATTAACGGTAAACGTCCGCGGCTCATCACAATATGCCATAGACCCCGCTTTTCCCACTCGTCGATCAACTCCTCCGCTTCCGCGAGTTTAAGCGGAACTTTCACCCCTTTTCTCAGATCACGGCGAAGATTCCGCCATTCCTCTCCACCATATTCGGTCAAACCTTCTCTTGGAAGTCTTCCATAGCCAACTTCCATAGACATGATGACAGGCATTCCGAATCCTATACACACATAATCGCGCACCCCTTCATAGACGAGTCTGCATGGGCAGTGTCCAAGCACCATAAAGGTATCCGCTCTTTTGGTGGCCTCATCGGCCAGACGGATTACCTTGACCATCTCCTCCTTTGTGATGATTTGCGATCCAAAACCGGAATCCGCTCGGTCTTGAAGGAATTGTTTGTTGCGAATAAATTCAGGATCAGAATATCGCCATTCGGTTTGAGAGAATGTCGATTTTATCTCTTCCTTTGCTTTTTCCTGCGCAGCTTCATCCGGGAAGACCTTTTCGAACATATAGTTTTCAATTTTATCATACCATTTCTGACCCCTATCACCGTGTTGATTACACCACTGACACATTTTCAGTTTCCTCCATTTAGCGTGATTTTTTTTGCCTAACTATTGAACTTAACCTTTCTTCTCATAGAATCTTTATCCTTTTCTTTCTCAACCTTTCTTTTTTCATCATTCTCAATCCTTTTTTCATCTGCTCCTCTGAATCCATCTTGAGCCTCTTATCCATTCGAACGCCAGTGCAGGTAAACAATGAAACCGTCTTTTTTTCTGAATCACGACCACACGCGGGACAGCTGACGCATTCTGTCCGGTGCAGCACAAGGCTTTCAAACTCATGGTTGCAATGTTTGCAGATATAATCAAAAATCGGCATTTTGATCGCTCGATCTCTCAATCATTGTCAAAAGGTGAAACAAGGCTTGATTTTCAACCAAACTTCTCAATAAGTCCAGGAGAAATAATAGGGTTTCTGGAGTGGGGTTCGCGTGTTTCTCTACGACGACTGGTTTAGAGAGCACCTGCGAGAAACAGCTGAACCCCACGGTGCCCGAACTTATTGAAAACCTACCTTTCAATGGTATAACTAACTAATATCATAAATAAAATTAAGTCAAAAAATAGTCGGTGCTGATTTAGCCTGTCCGATTTTCTTTGGATGTTTGGCTTTTTTGCAGCAACAAAATAGTATCCAATGGGAATCTACACAAAATGGACGACATTAGCCAGTATTTTATGATCCTGTGCCATGATAAAATATCAGACTGATTTCGTTTTAACACTCAATCCGGTTGCAGTTGAGTATGCGAGTGTCCCCTACCCCTTTTCTCGGATAAATTCATTGCCCAGGCCCTTAACGCTATTTGAGGGGTTGAAACAATCTTGAAAATAGACAAGAATACCTCACGGGTCGCAAAAATATTCTTGTTCAATGGAATCAAGAATTCCTACACATAAAAAACGGAATGTGGTAAAAAACAAAAAAATTATAACCCGATCAATTACTCTTTCGAACACCACTTTTATTATTAAGGAGAAGAGATGAGATATGATTATCCAGTGGTTGACTGTGACGTCCTGATCATAGGAGGTGGCAGCGCAGGGGCCATGGCCGCTATCAGAGCCAAAGAAACCGACCCGGACCAAACCGTCATTGTATTGGAGAAAGGCGAAATCAAGTATTCGGGGTGTATCGCACGCGGTATGGACGCTCTCAATATCGTTGCGGTTCCCGACATATCAACACCCGAATTGTATGTGGAGTCCAACAGCCTGGCCTGCGACGGCATCATGGATGAACTCCCCAGTTACCGAATGGCCCAGCGGAGCTGGCAGTTGCTAAAAAAACTTGAATCCTGGGATGTTTGTTTTCCGGTGGATGATAAGGGGCAATACGAGGTCCTCCAGGTGCACCCCAAGGGACGTTTCTGCGTCGCCATGAAAGAACCGGAGTTAAAGACCATCCTGGCCAGAAAGGTCCTGGATCTGGGCGTCCGGGTCTTCAACAGAACCATGGCCGTTCAGCTCCTAAAAGATGGGGAAAGGGTCACCGGGGTCATCGGCATGAATGTCAGAACAGGCGAGATAATTGTGTGCAATGCAAAGGCGGTCATCCTGTCAGCCGGTGGCACCGCACGTTTCGGCCTGCCAAACAATGGCTATCTTTATGGTGTCTACGATTTTCCCGGCAACACAGGCGACGGTTACTGTCTGGCCTATCAGGCCGGAGCCGAGCTGAGCGGTTTTGAATACACTTTGATTTATTACATCATAAAGGATATCAACGCCCCTTTGCTCTATATTACCCTCACGCGCGGGGCCAACCTGCTAAACGCCTTTGGAGATCGCCGCGAAAAAGACCATCCCTCCATAAAATCCATGCTCCAGGAACACCATGAGGGTCGGGGGCCCATGCGGATCATTATGAGCCATCTACCCGAGAAGAAGATAAAGGAAATAGAAGACATCTTGTTTACCACTGAACGGCCGGTTCAGGAGCGATTCTTCCAGGGGCGGAACGTTGATTTCCGAAGCGGGGAAATCGAACTGTGGCCAACAGAGTGCTTTCTGTGTGGCGGTCACGGCCTCACCGGGGTTCGCGTAAACGAACGGGCAGAGACCAACGTTCCCGGACTTTACGCCGCCGGAGACACCTCACTGGTAGCACGGGGACATCTTTCCGGGGCCTTTGCCTTTGGGGAGATCGCCGCTGAAAATGCCACCAAATACGCGGCAGATGACAAACACGTGGAGGTGGACAGAGATCAGGTATCCTCCTTTTTGAAGACCCGGGATGCAATGCAGGATCGCAGTGGGAATCCTGTTCCCATAGAGGAATTCGAATACAAGGTGAGACGAATCATCAACGACTATATTGTCCCACCCAAGGTGGAGTACAAGCTGGACCGTGCCCTGTGGTGGATGGACCGGTTTCGGAAAGAACTGGTGGACCTGGTCCGCGTCAGGGATGTGCACGACCTCTTTAAGCTATATGAGGTTGAAAACATCATCCAGTGCGCCACAATGAGTGCCTTGGCCTCCAAAGAGAGAAAGGAAAGCCGGTGGGGATTGTGGCACTTTCGGGATGACTACCCTGACCCCAATGACCGGGAGTGGTTAAAACATATTGTCTTGACCAAAGGGGAGGCGCCGGAGGATATCAGGGTATCCCACAAAGAGATCACAAGACTCAAGGGGGTTGACCAATGATGAGAGCAAATTTCCTGGAAGGCCTTTCGGATAATATTGTCATTGATAAGGGCAAATGCACATTTTGTGGGATCTGCGTAGAAACCTGTGTACTGGATAACCTGAGGATGAAACAGGCCCCCTGCCAGAATAAATGCCCCCTTGGGGTAAACTGTCAGGGCTATGTCCAACTGATTGCGCGGGGTGAAGAGACCAAGGCCATGGAACACCTCCGCGAGACGTTACCCTTCCCCGGAATCTTGGGAAGGGTCTGTTCCCAGCCTTGCGAAGAAGCGTGCCACCGCAAGAAAGTGGATGAAGAGGCAGTGGCCATACGGGCGCTAAAACGCTACCTCTGCGATCAAATGGATAAGACTGAAATTCCCATGCCCAACATAGCGCCTCCTACCCAGAAAAAGGTGGCGGTGATCGGGTCAGGACCGGCCGGTCTGATATCGGCCCATGACCTGTTGGTCCGGGGTCACCAAGTTGACATCTTTGAGTCAGAGAAGGCCCCGGGAGGGATGCTGCGGTGGGCCATCCCGGAGTTCAGGCTCCCTCAGACGGTCCTGGAGAAAGATATCGACGTTTTGAGGAAAATGGGGGTGGTTTTTCACTGCGGGGAAAATATAGGGGATAGTCAGAAATGGAAGACTGTCAAGGATCAATTTGATGCCATCATCATTGCCACGGGTTGCCCCAAACACAAAAAACTCCATATGGATGGTGAAAATCTCCCCGGCGTATATCATGGGCTCCCATTCCTCCGCGATGTCAGGTCAGGCAAAAAGCCGGGTGTTGGGAACAAGGCCATAGTGATCGGAGGGGGGAATGCGGCACTTGACGCGGCACAGACGGTCCTGAGGCTGGGGGCTGAGGATGTCACCATGATCTCATGGGAAACCGGGGACGAGGGCCCCGCCTTCTCCTGGTCCCTGAAAGAAGCCCTTTCTGAAGGGATCAAACTCCTGAGTGGCTGGGGGCCAATCCGGTTTTTGTCCACAGAGGGTGTCGTGAGTGGTGCCGATTTTTGGCGATGCATCCGGGTATTTGATAAAGACGGGAGGTTCAACCCAAATTTTGACAAAACCGAACGGATGTCTCTGGAAGCTGATACGGTCATCGTGGCAATTGGCCAGGGCCGTGACACGGATTCTTTAGAAAAAATGGGGTTTTTGGGCCAACCAGCCTCCAAAATAGATCCCCTGACATTACAGTCTTCCGATGAAGCGGTTTTTCTCGCAGGCGATATAATAAACGGCCCCTCCTCGGTGGTGGAGGCCATGACAATGGGAAGGCACGCAGCGGAATCGGTGGATCGATTCCTGAGAGGGGAACACCTTCGTTACGGCCGCGAGTATGCCGGGCCTATTGAGACGACCTTCGACATAGACATCAGTCAGGGTGCTCACGGAAGAAGGGCCAGGATTCCAGTACGAGGTCTGCAAGGGAAGGGGGACTTTCAGGAACTGGAACAGGGTCTCGATAGAGACACAGCCAGAAAAGAGGCACAGCGATGTTATTCCTGCGGCGAACCATTTGGCAAATACAGGACCTGTTGGTTTTGCCTGCCGTGCGAGGTCGAATGCCCTCATGAGGCCCTGTGGGTGGAAGTTCCATATCTGTTAAGGTAAGGTATCCGAGCGCAGAGAGACTGCGCCTCAATGAAAAAAATTGAAAAAAGGAGAAATTCCCATGGCTAAATTTCCGGAGATCAAAGCACTCACATTTGATGTGTTCGGAACCGTACTGGACCTTGGCGGCAGCCTTAAACCCTTTATTGGGGATTTTCTAAAGTCAAAGGGATCGGATGTTTTGCCCCAGGATTTCTGGGATCAGTGGCGTTCCAGGCAACGAATCGAGCAATATC
>JAUVRS010000339.1 GCA_030597505.1 Desulfobacteraceae bacterium | reverse complement strand
GTGGGGTTCGGGTGTTTCTTGCAGGCGCTCTCTCAAAGGGGATTTACTTTTCACTTTTGCAGTGGCTGATATTTGGGGTTTTCTCCTAATGAACCCTTATTGGCTTCTCCGTGCTTTCGTCAAAACCTCTCCGAGCTGGAGGCCCTACGAGCCGGAAGCCCAAATATCAGCCACGCTGCGGCAACTGGTTTAGAGAGCGCCTGCAAGAAACAGCCGAACCCCACGGTGCCCGAATTTATTGAGAACTTACAAATCCCCGTCAGCTGTGATGATCGACCGGGTCTCACATCTTCAACCGGGCAAACCCGAATTCATACATGTTTTTAGGAGGAATAATTCTGATGAGCACATTCAATTTTGGCCCTCAAGACCAGTTATATTATAAACATTTTGAGCCAAAAGACCCCAGGGGGTACACCTGCGTTTTTTTTAACGCACTCACCGGCGACACAACAAGCTGGGAGGCCGTCATCGGACCCATGCTCCGGGAAAAAGGGCACGGCACCCTGGCCTTCAATTTTAGGGGACAAACCGACTCCAGTTTTTCACCGGGGCTCGAACTCAACGCAAACATGATCATCGAGGACGCCATTGGGTTGCTGGCTGAGGTCAAGCCTGTCCGCCCGGTCTTTGTGGGTCTTTCCATTGGTGGCCTGTTTGCCGCAAGGGCATGGCTTAAAGGCGCCCGGGCGGTCGGACTTGTGTTGATCAACACCCTACGTCGCGACGGGCCCCGCATCAGGTGGCTTGGCGATGCTCTGGTGAGGGCCGTGGAGGTGGGTGGGTTGGATCTTTTCAAAGACCTGTTTATGCCCCTTCTGGCAAGTGAAGAATGGCAATCAGCCAACCGAACCAATTTTCTCAAACCCGGCGGATATACCCCCCTTGATCCGATGAGCGGATCATACAAGCTCCTAGCCGAGGCCGGGCGGACCGCAGACTGGAATCTGCCATATGAGCGTCTGGATCTACCTACCTTGGTCATAACGGGGCTCCAGGATCACATTTTTTTTGACCGCGATGTGGTGGAAAATCTTTTTTCCCAGCTCCCCCAGGGAAAACGTCTTGACCTCAAAGACGCCGGTCATCTGATTACGGCGGAAAAGCCAGAAGAGCTTGGTAAGGCTATTCTTGATTTCGTAGCGGGGCTTTAGTGGGTCTCTGGCACAAGTATGCTGTTGTGGCCTACCTGGCTGTTTTCCTGAGTGTGTTGGGTCATGCCTCAAGCGAATTTGTAGCCGTTCTTTCAGGGATTGGGGGGCCGGAACTATCGGTCTGGCGATTTCTTTTGGGCAGTGCAGGGTTATTGGTCCTCACGCTCATGTTTCCATCCACCCGGGATCTCGTGGCCCCGTTCAGAACCCATGGGTTCAAACTTGTCTGGCTTTCGGCCATGGGTGTTACCATAGCCTATCTGCTGTTTCACTGGTCCCTGGATTTTGCAACCGTACCACAGGTGGCAACGATCGTTACCGTTGCCCCCATATTCGTTGGGTTGACCAATCTGTGGCTCAACAAACAACCCTTCACTGGGGCCAAAATCATCAGCGGCGTGTGCGCATTGCTGGGAGTGGCCCTCCTGATAACTGACGGATATCTGGCCAAACTGGCCGGCTCAGGCCAAGACCTTGTCGGCATCCTCATGGCCCTGTTATGTCCGGCGCTGGTGGCGGCCTACACCGTCATGGTAAAGCCCATCGTCGGCAGATACGGAGCATTGAGAATAACGTCCATTACCATGACCCTGGGGGCAATCGGTCTATGGCTGCTGGTAGGGATTTTTTGGAAAATCTGGGTCAACCCGGCAAGGCTTTTTGACAGACCCACCGGGCAGGCAGTGTCCCTTCTCACTATCGCTCTGTGGAACACAACCATTACTCAATTTCTCTGGATCGGAGGGTTGGCTGCCGTACCCGACATTACCCGGGGAAGCTATTTGTTTTTTCTTAAACCCGTCATCGCTGCTTTTCTGGCCGTGGTGTTTCTGGGGCAGCACCTGACCCCCTGGCAGATTCTGGCCATTTTTGTCGTGTGCTCCTCGGTCTTTATGGAAGCGGCCTGGGGAAGGCTCTGGCAACCCACGGGTCAACCCGTCTCCAAATAAAATAGGGCACGGATGGTAAAAAAGGAGTTTTCAATGAGAAGAAAAAAACAAGAAATCACCCACAAAGACGAGATTGAAGCCATTATCCAGGAATCTTTGGTCTGCCGACTGGGACTGGCCGATGAAGGCAGACCATATATCGTCCCCCTCTGTTTTGGATACCAAGACGACACTCTATATTTCCACTCTGCAAGAGAAGGCAAAAAACTGGACATTCTCAAGAAAAACAACAAGGTCTGTTTTGAGTTTGACATAAATACCGAGATTCAAAAGAACAAAGACGCTTGTAATTGGGGCATTGAATATAAGAGTGTAATCGGATTTGGTGAGGCATCTTTTGTTAGAGATCCAGAGGCAAAAAAAAAGGCCTTGGATATTATCATGGGGCAGTACGGGGAGGGAACCTTTGAATTTCCGGATGAAACCGTAAAAAAGACCGCCGTAATCAAGGTCCTCATAACAAGCATCACAGGCAAACAGTACGCTTGAAGAGCCCATCACTGAAATGGTTTAGTGGGAATGGGTTAAGACAGGGCTGTGGATGGCCCCTTCCAGTTTCAAACATACCTCTAACTGGCCGGGGAAGAAACGCCTGTCGAGGGCCATAGCAAATAGACGCCATAGGGTGCCACTTT
>JAUVRS010000239.1 GCA_030597505.1 Desulfobacteraceae bacterium | reverse complement strand
GCGTTTTATGCTGGGGCAAATCCCCGAATTGCAACGGCCCTTTTTGAAAACAATTACGAGTTTGTACCGGATTGCCTATCAGCAATCGGTAAATAGTATGGACATCATCTTGACTATTTCCGAAACGGTGAGAAGGCGAACCAAGAAATTTTTGCGACGTGACAGCAGGGTGATATACCCCCCTTGCGAAATAGACAGATTTAAATTTCTGGATCAACAGGGTTTTTTTCTGTCCACAGCAAGGTTAGACCCTCTAAAACGGGTAGACCTGATCGTTGAGGCTTTTCTTAAAATGCCGGGAAAAAACCTGGTTGTGGTATCCGGGGGATCGGAAATACACAAAATAAAGGAGGCGGCAGAGAGGGGAAAAAACATCCAGGTGTTGGGTTGGGTGGACGAAGAAAAGCTGCAGGATTTGACTGGCAAATGCATTGCCACTATCTACATCCCCAGGGATGAAGATTTTGGTATCTCCCCTGTGGAGTCAATGGCTGCAGGCAAGCCTGTGATCGGTGTGCAAGAAGGGGGGTTGCTTGAGACAGTGGGGGAGGGAAGAAGGCGGAGGACAGAGGACAGAGGACAGACGGAGAGGGGAGGACGCCCCAGTGAAATAGAAAAGAAAAAGGCATTTCACGGGGTAAAGAAGGCGGATCGAGAGAGTCGGAGAGATTTGTTGATTACGGATTGCGGGGTGTTGGTGTCCGAAGAGCCAAGGGTTGAACATGTCATTGAAGCGGTGGGGTGGGTGACGTCTCAAAGGGCCCTGGAGATGCGCCGGGCGTGTGAGGCGCGGGCAAAGAGGTTTTCGAAAAGTGTTTTTGAAGAGAAAATAAGGGAAGTGGTTGAAGGCAATTGACAACAATGAGAGAGGGGAGAGGTGACTTGAGAGATTCAAAAAAATGGCGAAAAAGATAAAAATCATTGTCAATGGTATCCCATTAAAAAATGTCAGTACAGGGATTTCACGGTACATGAGATGTCTGTACACGGAACTTGAAAATAAGTATAGTGACAGACTGGAAATTGGATATTTTGACGGCAGAAACGTCAGTCCCAAAATGCCTGGGGGACCTGAGGACCTCAAACAGTGGTCCAGGCACGTTGAGATGTTTTGGAAATTGCCGGTCTATGTGGCGCTTTTGCTTCGTCTGGGGGTTCATGTCCAAAGGGAGCGGGTTTTCAGAAAGCAGGCCAAGAATTATCACCTGTATCATGAGGCCGGGTTTTTTCCATTTTTGGTACCGCCTCATGTGAGAACCGTGTTTACACTGCATGATTTGTCCGTCCTCCGTTTCCCCGAACACCACCCTCGCGAACGGGTGCTATACTACCGCTTATTTCTTCGAAATCGATGCAGAAAAGTGAATCATTTCTTGACGGTATCCCGTTTTTCACAACAGGAAATGAAGATGTATCTGGAAATTCCATTTGATAAAATAACGGTAATTTATGAGGCGCATGATGAAAAAGTTTTTTATCCCAGACCGCATCGAGAGATAGAAGATGTTTTGGCCCTGCGCGGGCTGCCAAAAAAATATTTTCTTTTTGTGGGGAGTGGGGATCCCCGAAAGAACCTGGATGTGATCCCTGAGGCCCTTGAACGTGCAGGGCTGAAAGTGCCACTCTTGGTTGCCGGTTGGCAGGGGTGGACAAACAAAGGCGGTTGGGATAATGTTATTTTTCTGAATTATATGGACGACAATGACCTTGCGACGTTATATTCGGGCGCTTTGGCGCTGATCTTCCCCAGCACCTATGAAGGGTTTGGCCTCCCCCTTCTTGAAGCCATGGCCTGTGGGTGTCCGGCTGTTACCACACGGGAGGCGAGCCTACCCGAGGTAGCCGGAGACAGCGCCATCTACATGAAAGATCCCCGAGACGTGGAAGACCTTGCAGGGATACTTGAAACTCTTGCTAAAAAATCTGCGTTTCGAGAAAAGTTCACAAAAAAAGGTCTGGCCAGGGCAGATGAGTTTTCCTGGAAGAAGACGGCAGATGCCACTATGCAAGTTTTTGAGAACGCTCTGGGGTCATGAGGGTTCCAGGTTTCAAGTTTCAGGTTTTAGGATACTGATTACGGACTATCGGGTTTTGGTTGCCGCCAGGATCTCTTGCGGGGAATATTATGGCTAAAACAGCACTTATATTTGGAATTTCCGGTCAAGATGGGGCCTATCTGGCCAGGCTTCTTTTGGGGAAAGGGTACACTGTTTTTGGAACCTCCCGGGATGCCCAGATATCCTCATTTAGAAATTTGATCGGACTGGACGTACGCGAGCGAATCGAGGTGGAATCGGTGGCCCTCAATGATTTTCGTAGTGTACTCCAGGTCCTTAAGAGGGTTCAGCCCGATGAAATATACAATCTTGCGGGCCAGACCTCGGTTGGGCTTTCTTTTGATCAGCCCGTTGAATCATTTGAGAGTATCAGCATCGCCACCCTAAACCTATTGGAGGCGGTACGATTTTTGGAGCAACCCGTAAAGATCTATAGCGCCGCTTCAAGCGAATGTTTTGGCAATACTCAGGGACACCGGGCAGATGAATCCACACCATTTCACCCCAAGAGCCCTTATGCCGTTGCCAAGGCTGCGGCTTACTGGCATGTTGCCAACTACCGGGAGGCCTACAACCTTTTTGCCTGTTCCGGTCTTTTGTTTAACCATGAATCGCCGTTGAGACCGGAGCGGTTTGTGACAAGAAAAATTGTCGCTACCGTCTGCAGGATTGCAGAAGGAAGCAAAGAAAGACTTGAACTCGGAAATATCGACATTCAGCGAGACTGGGGATGGGCGCCAGAATATGTGGAAGCCATGTGGCTCATGCTCCAACAGGATGTCCCCGGCGACTATGTGATCGCCACGGGCGAGACAAACAAACTGGAAGATTTTGTCCAAAAGGTCTTTTTGATTCTTGGGCTTGATTGGAAGGAGCATGTAGTCGTCAATAAGGAACTGTTACGGCCTGCCGACATTCTCATAAGCAGGGCTGACCCGGAAAAGGCGGCCCGAAAGTTGGGCTGGCGGGCCAAACACAAGATGGAAGATGTTGTCAGGATGATGGTGGAAGCTGAATGCAAAAAATAGAGATCGGGGGGCAGAAGGGGCGAAAAGAAGAAGGTTGGAATGTGAAAATCTGAGAAGCAAATAATAGAGTGAGATCGGAGAACAGACCCGGAAAGACCGAATGGTTACTGTTCCGTACAGATCAGGGGAGAAAATTGAGAGGAATAAAATGAAAAAGGCGTTGATTACAGGTATAACGGGACAGGATGGGGCCTATCTGGGGGAACTTCTTCTTAAGAAGGGCTATGAGGTTCACGGCATCAAACGGCGGGCTTCCCTGTTTAATACAGACAGGATCGATCACCTTTATCAGGATCCTCATGAAACGGAAAGACGATTTATTCTTCACTATGGTGATCTGACCGACTCCACGAATCTTATCCGTATTATTCAACAGGTACAGCCACAGGAAATATACAATCTTGCGGCGCAGAGCCATGTCCAGGTTTCGTTTGAGACCCCCGAATACACGGCAAATGCAGATGCCCTGGGGGCCTTGAGAATACTGGAGGCGATCCGTATTCTGGGGATGGATAAGACGGCAAAATTCTACCAGGCATCCACATCGGAACTCTATGGTCTTGTTCAGGAGGTGCCTCAAAATGAACATACGCCCTTTTATCCCCGTTCCCCCTATGCGGTTGCAAAGCTATATGCCTATTGGATTACTGTCAACTACAGGGAAGCGTATGGTATTTTTGGGTGTAATGGTATCCTGTTTAACCACGAATCACCCCTGCGGGGAGAGACGTTTGTGACACGAAAAATCACCCGTGGTCTGGCACGTATTAAACTTGGTTTTCAAGACTGTCTCTATCTGGGGAACCTTGAAAGCAAACGCGATTGGGGCCACGCCCGTGACTTTGTGGAAATGATGTGGCTGATGCTCCAACAGAAGGCACCCAAGGATTACGTGATTGCAACGGGCAGGCAGAATTCTGTCAAGGATTTTGTTTCCATCGCAGCAGAAGAACTGGGGTTTGATATGCGGTGGGAAGGGGAAGGCACTGAAGAAAAAGGATATGACCAAGAAACCGGGAAATGCATTGTGGCGGTTGATCCCAGATACTTCAGACCCACCGAGGTGGGGTCCTTACTGGGCGATGCCACCCGGGCCAGGGAAGAACTGGGTTGGGAACCCAAGATATCGTTTGAAGAGATGGTGAGGGAAATGGTGGCCCAGGAGCTACGGGAGGCGGAGCGGGATGTTTTGTGCAGGAGAGAGGGGTTTGAGGTGAAGAATTATTTTGAATAGAGAGTTGCAGGGTTCGAGGTTCGAGTTGGGGGTTTGAGGTTTCGGGTTGAAACTGAAGGGGATGTTCTAAAAAAAACGAGCCTGTTTTTAGCGGGTTCGGACCTATCTTAGGGGAGGATTTATGGAGATTCAACAGATACGTAATGCAACATTGCGGATTGTTTACGCAGAAAGGATCTTGCTTACCGATCCCATGTTATCCCAGAAACATGAACTTGATTCGTTTGTCGGGAAATCTCCCAATCCTATTTCGGATTTGCCAATCCCGGTCAAGGAAGTTGTGGTGGGTATTGAAATGGTCCTTCTGTCTCATTTGCATATAGACCATTTTGACCCGGCTGCTCAGGACGCGCTTGACAAAGGCATCCCAATCTTTTGCCAACCAGGCG
>JAUVRS010000261.1 GCA_030597505.1 Desulfobacteraceae bacterium | reverse complement strand
TGCTTTAGGCAAAACCTCAAATATCAGCCACGCTACGACAACTAGTTTAGAGAGCGCCTTCAAGAAACAGCCGAGCCCCACGGTGTCTGAACTTGTTGAGAATTTACGAAAATCTTTTCTTGCGAACTTATATGTCAGAGCTAAAAAGGTGTCAAGCACACCGCCCGCCGATTTCGTATTGACACTGCCTCCTTTTGGGCTATCATGGAATCTTGCGGAAATCCTTTATCCGCCCTTACAAGATTTAATATGACGTTTGAAAACAATCTTACATATCCGCTGTTTTTTGTCCCCTTAACATTATTGTTTTTGGGTACATTCCTGGTCCAGCCTTCGATTGGCAGATCTCAAACAAAAACCCAGATCACCCCCCGAGAGGAAAAAATGACTCGCACGGACGAATTGACCGAGAAACAGGGCAGATACCTCCTAAAAGTCGCTAGGGAAACCATCGAACAAAGATTACTGGGAGGAAAAAAAACGAGTGATCCCATTCCTGATTTGTCTCCTGTGTTTCAGGATCGGCGCGGTACCTTTGTCACCCTGTCTATTGGAGGAAATTTGAGGGGGTGCATAGGGCATATAACCCCAAAGGAATCATTGATTGATGGCATCAGAGTCAATGCCATAAATGCAGCATTCAGAGATCCAAGGTTTCATCGGATTACCCGGGATGAATGGAAAAGGGTAAAGATAGAGATCAGCATTTTGACCAACCCTGAACCACTCCATTATACGGGTGCCGACAATCTCCTCGAGCAAATCAGGCCTGGCATCGATGGCCTCATTATCAAGAAGGGTTTTAATCAGGCCACATTTCTTCCGCAGGTATGGGAGCAGCTCTCTGAAAAGGAGGAATTTCTGGCCCACCTCTCCCTCAAGGCGGGTCTTAAGGGAAACGCATGGAAAAAGGGGGGTCTGGAAATCTCCACATATCAGGTTCAGGCCTTTGAAGAATAGCCTCCTTCAATGAAAGGCAACATGCCGGTGAATTTGAGGCGCCTAATTGTCTGGTCCATCATCGGGACAGGAATCTCATCAGTTACCACCCAGATTTTGACCATAAGGGAATTCCTGACGCAATTTCAGGGAAATGAAATCACCATCTCACTGGTTCTTTTTTCCTGGCTCCTCTTGACGGGTCTGGGAAGTCTTGCTGCAAAAACCATCAAACGACCGTCCACAAGGATCTACACCCTTCTGACCTTTGCAATCGCCATTGGGCCCCTAATCCAGATACTAGCGATCAGGGGGTTCCGGGAACCACTCATCACTCACGGGGCTTCCCCCGGCTTTTACGCCATTTTTATCTATATCGTTATTACCATAGCTCCTTACTGTGTGCTTACGGGCTTTATCTTGCCGTTTGCCCAAAAGGTCTTGAACGACAACAATTATGATTTTGAAAGCTGGCAGGTCTATATCACCGACAACATCGGAGATGTCCTGGGCGGGATCCTGTTCAGTTTTGTCCTTGTTTACCTGTTAAAGCCTTTTTCCGCCATCGCCATCACCTCCGCCCCCCTTTTTCTTGTGGTTTTCCTTTTTCTCCAGAGATCCCGAAGCTATTTCCTGCTGTTGACCGCCCTGGCCCTTACCTCTCTTTTTTACACATATGCCCTAGACAGGTCCTTTGAAAAACAAAGCCTCTCCACCCAATACGGAGACATCATCCACTATTCAGAGTCACCTTATGGCAGAATTGTGGTTTCAAAAGAAGGCCCCCAGCACACCTTTTGGGAATCCGGAACACCACTCTATTCAGACGCAAACATCATAAACAGCGAAGAGAAAATCCACTATCCCCTGTCTCAATTGGACAAAACGGGCAATGTACTTCTGATCTCCGGCGGTCTGGGTGAAACCCTTGATGAAATATCAAAATATAATCCCACCCATGTTGACTATGTTGAGCTCGACCCATATCTGACAGATGCTGCACTTGGGCTGGGCGTCATAAAAAAATCCCCGTTCCTCGACATAATAAACACCGATGGCAGACGCCATATAAAGATGACAAAAAAAAGATATGACGCCATTATCATTGACCTTCCCGACCCGGACACATTTCAGATAAACAGATTTTTTACCAAAGAATTTTTTTCGGCTGCAAAAAAAGTCTTGAAAAGAGATGGTGTTTTCTCGGTCGGTGTCGGGTATTCACAGAACTATCTTAGCGATATACGGAAAAAAAAGCTCTCCATCCTTTACAACACTGTGCGGCTGTATTTTAAAAACGTAATGTTTCTTCCCGGACAGAAGGCATATCTTATTTGCAGAGATGGAGCGCTATCCTCGAACATCCCGGCAAGGCTCAAATCCAAATCAATAAAAACGTCCTATATCGAGGGTTTTTTTTACGGAAACGTAACACAGGAAAGAATCAAGAGATTAAAAGACAGTCTTGATCCAAACGAGGAGATCAACACCGATTTTGAACCCAGGCTGACAAATACAGTATTTCAGGAATGGTTTACAAAACACAACACCTCTCCCCGGCTTTTTATTGTGATCCTCTTTGTTCTTGCTGTTATTTATCTGGTGTTTTTGAGGCGGGAGGAATACATCCTTTTTTCCACTGGATTGACCACCATGGGAGTGGAAATGCTCATCATCTTTTCCTTCCAGGTCGTTTATGGCTATATCTATCTGCAAATCGGCGCCATCATCACCGCATTCCTCTTAGGCCTCCTCCCAGGCGCCATAGCCGGAAACACCTGGAAACTCAGAAACAGATCAAAGTTGATTTTTTCAGAGGCGCTCTTTTTGTCTATCTTGTTATTGTTTTATGTATGGGTGGCCTACTTCAGGAATGAACTCCATCCCTTTTTCTTCTTGGGGTTTTGTTTTCTTTTTTCCTTTTTGTGTGGATTCCAGTTTCCTGTTGTTACAAACACGATTGGTGAAGAGAGAAGCCCAGTGGCCGGGTGTCTTGCCGCTGATCTCTGTGGCGCTTCTGTGGGGACTCTCGCCACAGGAGCAATCCTGATCCCTTTTTGGGGGATCAAATCTGCTGTTATTTTTTTGATTCTTGTAAAAATTTCCAGTACTATAGTTACTTTGTTTTTTGAGAAGAAAACAGCCTGATCGCGTTTTTGCGCAGGCCCTCAATGGATCAACGATTGAACCGGTAATTATTTTGCGAGGTTCTGATCATGCCCCACATGATGACGCGGAAGGAATTTTTGAAATCACTTGGGTTAGGGACTTCTTCCCTTTTTTGCGCAGCCACCGGGTACGGTTTTTTTGGGAACAAGAACCCTAAAGGTAAAGACATAAAAGGGCATGTTTTCAAAGGCGACGCTCCCAAGAAACCCTGGAAATGGTCCATCGAGGGCTTTTATTATGCCAGCGATGGTACAACCGTCCGTTGTAAGGTCTGCCCGAACCGTTGTCGCCTGGAACCTGGGGATCGTAGCGTATGTCGATCAAAGGTTAATATTGGGGGGAAGCTTTACTCCCTTGCCTATGGGAACCCCTGTTCCGTCCACGTGGATCCGATCGAAAAAAAACCACTATACCATTTTTACCCCACATCGCAGATATTTTCCATCGCTACTACCGGCTGCAATTTCAGGTGTCTCAATTGCCAAAACTGGGAAATCTCCCAAAAAAAGCCGGAAGAGGTGCGCCACACCCAGCTATTTCCAAAAGATGTGGTGGAGAAGGCAAAGGAGAAAAACATACCCGCCATTGCCTATACCTATTCCGAACCCATATCTTTTTATGAATACATGTATGATACGGCCAAACTGGCAAGGGCGGAAAATCTCAAGAATGTGCTGGTGTCAAACGGTTATATAAACCGGACACCTCTCACCAACCTCTGCAAATACCTGGACGGCGCCAATGTCAATCTGAAATCATTTGATAACAATATCTACCGCTCCCTGAATGGGGGAACCCTTCTGCCGGTCCTCAATACCTTTAAGGTCCTGCATAGGGAGGGCGTCTGGTTCGAAATGACGACCCTGGTGGTACCCACCTACGTTGACAAACCGGAGATGACAAAGAGGATGTGCGGATGGATCCTCAAAAACCTGGGACCCGACTACCCCTTGCATCTGCTGAGATTTTTTCCGCAATACAAACTCACAAGGCTTCCGCCCACGCCCATCGCAACACTCGAGAAATTGAGGGGAATTGCACTTCAGGAAGGGATTCGATACGTTTATTTGGGTAACGTCCCAGGGCATGCGGGGACACAGACCTATTGCCACAATTGCCACAGGATCATCATCGGAAGAAAAGGCTATCTAATCACGGAATTCAACATTAAAAACGGTC
>JAUVRS010000143.1 GCA_030597505.1 Desulfobacteraceae bacterium | reverse complement strand
CCTTTCTTTTAGAGGGTTAACGGCAGAGTGGCATTGTAAGAAATTCACCCCAAAAAAGCCAATTAAGGCAACGGGCTATTATCGGCGATCCTCGTGCAGCCCAGGGGGCCGTTTCAGCTGAGCAGAATGTGTCCCATTTTCGGGACACTTTTCAGGATAGTACCATCGCTTTAATGTCCCTTGAATGATACCGATTTAGGATGCGTATTTACAAGAAAAGCGTCAGCTTTATCAGACCTAATCCAAGATTTGAAGTAAAATTGGCAATTATTTTGGAAAATGAGCATTTTTATCTAGAGCTTCGGTCTTCAATGCCGTCTTTGTCCTTAACCCTGAACGTTGAACCCTGAACTGTGAACGCTTACTTTTTTTATCCATCGCATAATTTTAAATACAGCATGTTGTTAATGTGATGTGAAATAAATATAGCTCTACTTATAAACTTTCTTGACTTCTTTCCTACTATATGATAATGTGTCTTTATGAAGAGAAAGCCAGTAACATTTAGAATAGACCCCGTCATTATCAAAAAGCTAAAATATCTGGCGCTTGACCACGATAGAACTCTTACGGATCTGTTCCTGGAGGCCATCCAAGACCTTCTGGGAAAATACGAAAAAAAGGGTGCCAAAAAATAATTGTCAGGAGAATATTATCATGTCAGTCGGAGAGATAGAGATGGAGGAATTTGAAAACCTTTTTGGGAATCTAGCTGTCAAAAAAGGATTTATAACATCAGAGGAATTTGTCCAAGCGCTTGAGAAACAGGTTAACGATGAGATCGAACAGGGGCAATTAAGACCGGTCGCGTCGATTTTGCATGAAAAAGGATACATTACCTCTCATCAGATTGATGATCTTTTTAAAACATTAACACAAACCATGTAAAATGGCGCAATTCGCACCCAGGGGATTTCGGGGATTTTCCCCGAAATCCTTTTTTCGTAACTACTCAGGTTGTTGGGTTCACGGTTCAGGGTTCACGGTTGGTCGCTTTCCGGTCCTCATATTTCTTGAGATAGTTGATAAAACCCACGCACGACGGCACGGGTTCAAAGTTCCATTCTCGTCCCCGGACTGCATTTTAGATGCGCATTTACGAGAAAAGTATCAGCTTACTCAAAAAATTTGAGATATCATCCCTTCTGGTGCGGCAGATTTTGTTTTTCAGATATCAGAGTGGCTTTTTAAAAAATCGTTGAGGGTGTCAAGATCAGGTATGGCAGTTTGCGCACCTATTTGGGTGCACTTGAGGGCTGCAGCAGCAGAGGCAAACCGCATGGATCTTGCCATGTCCCAATCCTGGAGCAGCCCATGTATATATGCTCCGTGATACACATCCCCTGCTCCCGTGGTATCTTGCGCATTTACCAAGAAGACGTCCTGAAATACAACTCCCTGATCATTTAAACCTATACTACCCTTTGCTCCAAGCGTTATGACCACCTCCGTCGGGCCAAACTTTCGGAGAGCGAAAAGGGTGTTTTTGTGGGGTGCATCGGGGCCCACCAGAGGGGTGGCAAATGTTTCGGATGCAATAAGGATATCCACAAAACCAAGCAGTTCCATGGTGCCTTCTCTCATTGTCCCGGCATCCATTACAACGGTCATTTTCAGAGCCCTGGCTTGTCTCGCTGCTTCGATGGCTGCATCCGCCATCAACCCGTCTATATGCAGGACCCGAGCCCCCGGAAAACGATGAAGGTCAACCTCTTCCCTTTTCAGATTCGGAACCGTTCCCCTGTGCCAAAAAATGGTACGTCTACCGCTCCCTTTTGTGATTGTAATAAATGCAAATTGAGAGACATACCCAGGACGAATCTTTAAGCTGGTAAGGTTTACCGCCTCCTTTTTCAGGTTGTCCATAATTTTACGGCCAAAGGGATCATCGGAGATGGCGCCAATAAAAGCGGTCGAGACACCCAGACGTGATAGGGTGACAAGGGCCGTGGAGGCCGGGCCCCCGCAACGTATTTGGAGGTCCGAAAGTTCCAGTTTTGTGTCCTCCGGAGGATAAAAATCAAGGGGTCCAAGACAGTCAACAGATGCCTGACCGAGACCCACCACCTGGACTTTCTCAAGTCCCATTTCTTTTTTCATAAAAGCAGACCGATGTTGCCATTTCTTTTTATAATGTCACTGAGGATTTTGTGGCAATTTGTCAAGGGCTTCTTTGACTACCTTAATATGTGAATTTACTTTTAAAATTAAAGGGGATGACGGATATTTATCAACCAATGATTTAAGTATGTTGTAGGAGGAAAGAAGGTATTCGTATTTTTTTTCAAAGTCATGGGTCTTTTTTGCCACAAGGAACATTTTTGCTGCCCGATTTCTTTCCCGGTTTATAAGCATTTCAACTGCCAGATCCCTGAGTTTCTTTGCTTCGGGGGCTTCTTTCTGTTCAGGGTCCAGGGTGTCCAGTTTGGATATGGCATCTTGGAGCTTTTCTTCTTCAACCAGTTTTAGGGCCGTCTCCATGGTCCTTCTTTTTTTGTAATCCCTGGAAAGCCTTGATATTTTCTCTTGAAGGTGTTCCTCCTCAGCCAGATCCAGAGCCGTCAGGGCCTTGTCTATGGATTGGATCTTCCAGGTTGGTGCGACTTCCAGCAACAACTCACTCCTTCTAAAAGAAAGCAGTTCTTTTGCTTTTTCAAATTTTTGTTCCTGGATTAGCCGATCCACCTTCTGAAAGAGCTGTTTTTGGACGTCATCGTCCGTTCTTTGAGGTCCTTTTTCCGCAGTCTCCAGACCGGGCTTTGAGGCCTCGGCCTCCAGGATCTTTTTGTGGAGCCTTTTTACATCTGCCTCTTTCCGGTCCAGTGTTTCTCTCAGGCTTGCATAAATTGATAAAGCGGCTTCCTCCTGCCCGAGACCCAGTTTCCATTCCGCAATGGCTAACTTGAGGGCTGCCACATCCGGGGTTGTCTCAAAGTGCTTTACGATTTTTTTCCCAATATCAATGGCCTCTTTGACCATTCCCTCCCTGGCGAGAGACACGGCAAAGACGATATCGATATCCGGGGCAATAGCGTCAGACCCAAACAGCAATTTTAGCTCCGTGAATCGGTTGATCACATCTCTGTAATCTTTGGCTCGATATCCATCAAAGATTTTCTGTCTCCTGCGTGCGAAATCCCTCATGACCGTCAAAGAATCTTTTGGCTTGATTTCTTTATTGCCTATAAAATTGTCATCAAAGAGTGTAAGGGTTTGAAAAAGCTCGCGGATGACCATACGATATTGCATATCCGTTAGACTTTCGGCAGAGACCTTTTTGAGTGTTTTGTAAGTGGAGAGAAGATTTGAAGTCAGTTCTCTTTCCTTTTTGGGGAGGCCTTTATCATTAACTCTATCTTCAAGAAGCTGAATCTTTTTGTCCAAGATAGTAGCGGGGAGTAAAGGGACGCGGGTTTCACTCGCCCCAGCCCCGCTCGGTGGAAGTGTTTCCGGTGCCAAGGCGCATCCCAAAAGCCCGAAGAACAAAAAAATCAAAAGAAAACCCTTCATTATCTTCATTCAGTTTTTTCTCCAACTGGTTCAAAGCGCCTTATAAAATCCAAGGCCCCTTCTCGCTTTAAGACCTCACCAAATATTTCAGCCGTAGGGGACGTCACATCGCCTCCTTCAAAGGTTTTTATTGGAAGCCCGGTTATGGGCGAAACACTTACGGTTTTGAGACCCTTTGGAGGAGGGATCAGGTCTGACGTAGAACTGAATACCAGGTCCGCAAGTTGAAGTTTTTTTTCATAACCCTCAGAAGTTGTGATGGCGTTTGCGGTGTCCATCCAGAGGGGCAGGGCGCCTGAAGAACCGTATATGGTAAAGTGTTTAGCCTGCATGGGTCGATTGTCATCATACCCCACATAGCAGGATATGACGTATCCGTCCCTTGGGTCAAGCTGCCCTGTCCTGGAATCCGGCCCGGGTATCAACCCCACGAAGGCCGAATTTGTGAATTGGTTGGCCGTCCCGGTCTTCCCAAAGGTGGGGATAGGGATGTCAAATGCCCTGACCGCATCTTTTGCCCGTTGTCCGGTGCCTGTTTCCATAACCTTTCTCAAGATCTCGGTCACCAGGTTGGTGACCCTGGTGGACAGGATCTTCCTGGGGGCCGGTTCGTATTTCCAGATTATCTCTCCCTCCCTGTCAACAATTTTGATGATAATAGGGACCATTGTTGAATCGCTGTCAGCCGAAAGAGAATAGACTTTTCCTGTTATTAGGGTCTGGTAGGCAAGTCCCGCTTCCAGAATGCTGATTGAATTTGGTCCAAGTGGAAAGGAAAGCACAGGGTCAAGTTTGCTGGTGATTCCGATCCTCTTGGAAAGATAGACAATATAAGTTAGATTGACCAGCGTTCTGAAATCGCGGATCTTGGACAAGACTTCAAGGTCGTATGGCCTGTGAACGGCCAATCGTTTGTAAATATCTTTTGTATGCATCTCAAGCAGGTCCAGGGCTCACGACGTGATCAAATCGTCTATCCAGACCTCATCCTTTTTCAAATAAGCGGAGTTTTCAAGGAGCCACTCAATAGTGACAGGGAGAAACACCTGAGAACCCATATCTTCCGGATTGTCCGTGAAAACAACCCTTGTCCTTGTGTTTTCCATTTTGAAAAAATGCCGGAGATGTTGAGAGAGTTTTTGATGTATCATCGGGTCTTTGTTGCGGATATATGCATCAAGAAGGGCCGGAATGTTTTGAAGCTGTTCTGTCATTTTCCGATCAAGGGCACGAAGCCTGCTGAAGTTATATCGTAAGAGCTGTTTTTCTTCCGACGATTCAGCCTTTACGAGGGATGTGTTGATTTTGAAGCGCAGTCGTTTGATGTTTTTTAGGAGATTTTCTTTGCCTTCAAATATGAGATCTGATTCCATCCCCTTTTTTGCTGCGTCAAAGGCAGCTTCCATAAGCGCTTCCCTGTTGACCACAACGCCATATCGGTCACGGATTCTCAGTTTGTAATCTTGATAGGATTCATCTTTTTTGATAGCAAGCCCAACAATATTTGCAACCTGTTTAAACTCGCTCATGTTCAGGTGTTTGGTGAGATAATAGGTAAGCCAAACAGTAGCGAGGTTCTCGGACTTTGCGCCTGCCCAGGCCATTGATACCTTTGGGCTCTGGGGGGAATGGTCTGGTCGGGGCAAATAGTGGGTGTCTTCAAATCGAAAGATGTCCCTTGTGTTTTTTAAAGGGTCAAGACTGTTCCATTTGAACTGTAGAGCGGCGGAGTAGACAATGGGTTTGAAAATGGATCCCAATTGCCTCTTTGCGTCGACAGCCCGGTTAAAAAATCGATCCTCAAATCCGCCGATCATGGCCTTTATCATGCCCTCATGAAGCACCACAATGCCTCCTTCCAACTGCGGAATTTTTGAAAGCATAAGGCTTGTTTCTGGATTGCCATCCTCTGGTGACGTGGGAGAGCGAATCAACTGCACCGCAACAATGTCTCCCACATGCAGATTCTTCAAAAACCCTGGCACATCATTTTCCTCAAACACCGCCCAGGCCCCGTTCTTCCATTTTAACCAGGCCTCACCAACGGTCCTGAGGCCTTTGTAGTCTATGAATCCACCCCCATGACCCCAGGAGACCACAAGGTGTCCCTCTTCATTTTTCTCATCAATTTGGTCGATTTGTGCGAGGAAAGGCATTCCCCTCCTGGAACCCTTCAGGTTTTTCCGGGCGAGGTAATCTGAAATATGTTCTTTCTTGCTCCCGTTGTAACCGCTCAGCCTGATATCCATCAACGGGAGATGCGTACGGAGGCTCTTCAAGGCCGCGGTCTGGATCTCTTTATTGACGGAAGTGTAGATGCTGATCCCCGAGGTGGCAAAATTGTCCACCCCCTGTTCATTGAGAACCTTTTTGAAATAATCAGACTCCAGTTGTTCGCGGATGTAATCAAGGGTCACATTGAGTCGATAGGTTATCCGCCCTTCCTTAAAAGGGACTTCCCTCTTTCGGGCCTCAAGGTACTGCTCCCGAGTAATAAAATCCAGTTTTTGCAGATTGGAAAGCACATAGTCCTTACGCAGTTTGGCAAGGTGCCTGGTTCTCTCTTTTCCTGTCTGGGATTTTTTTATAAACGGATTATAACGATTTGGCCCTTTGACCGAACCCACGATAAATGCAACCTCCACCAGGTCCAGATCTCTTAAGTCCTTTCCGAAGTAATATTGAGCCGCGATCTTAAGACCTTTTCCATAACCTGTTACAAAAAATTGATTCGCATACATTTCCAGGATCTCTTCCTTGGTATACCGCCACTCAAGGAGAAAGGCCTCGATCACTTCCTTAAGTTTTGCCTTGTAGGATCTTTTTTCCCGCTTGAATATGTTCTTGGCGGTCTGCTGGGTGATAGTGCTGCCACCCTGCACCACCCTCCCTGCCCGGGCGTTGGCGACAAACGCCCTCAGCATGGCCTTCAAATCAAATCCCCAATGGGAAAAAAAATCTTTGTCCTCGGTGGCCACCAAGGCCTTTATAAACATATCCGGGATGTCTTTATATCGAGTATATTTTCTGTGGGTCTTTTCAAAGAAAACACCGATAGGGGTACGGCCATCATCATAATAAACAGGGCTTTCCGAGGCAATGATGCGATCGATAGCCCCTCTCTCAATACGGCCCGAGACCTCGCGGGCCACTTTGAAACAGAAATATCCGAGGATGGATGCAGACGCCAGAAAAAGGACACAAACAACAAGAACAAGGATCTCTGTCCTCTTACCCATAACGTGTATCCAAAAGTTCACCTGAAATAAGCGTCTGGCGTATGATCTCTTTCAGGTTCAT
>JAUVRS010000235.1 GCA_030597505.1 Desulfobacteraceae bacterium | reverse complement strand
CACCCACAAGAAATCGTATATCGCAGATGTGCTGAGTATCCTGGAGCGAAGAGCGGAAGATGAGGCGAACCTGATCTTCAAAAGGTATCGCGAATGCGAGGGAAGGTTGCTCTATACAGAAATTGGCAATGGCATCAGCGAGGAGATCAATGCACACTATGCCAAACTCTTTGTCTTTTTCAGGGACAGGCCTGAGCTGGTTAAGCAACCGATCTTCAACAAAGCGCTGTTGAAGCACCTTCCCACGCTCATCCGCGAAACCCCAAAGTTCAGAATGCGTATAAAGAAGTTACCACCAAAGATCAGATATGCAATTCTCGCAAGCGAAATTTCCACCCGCATCGTCTATGGCGGCGGCTGGGAGGTTGACCTGGAACATCGACTCAAAGAATACCTAAAAAAAGAACTCGCCTGAGGGAAGGGAACACAACCACGCCTCCCATGTATCGATCTGAGGCCGCAAACAGGATTCTCGTTTTCAATGACAAACATCGGTTATATTTTGCTTGAAGGCGGTGCCGAATTCAATGGCAAGATGTCCGATCCGGATCGGCAGGCCATCTGCCTGGCCGGTGGTCCAGATGCCCGGATCACTATTATCCCTGCAGCTGCGGCACCGGATAACAATCATCAACGCGCCGGACAAAATGGCGTACGCTGGTTTCATCGTTTGGGTGCGACCAATGTCACTGCCCTTCCCCTTATCGATCGCGCGTCTGCCAAAGACCCGGAAGTCGTTCGGATCTTATCTGAATCCTGTCTTATTTATTTGCTGGGCGGTTTTCCTCACTACCTCAATCAGGTCTTATCCAACAGCGCTGGGTGGCGGGCAATGTTGGGAACTTACCGCACGGGTTCGATTATTGCGGGAAGCAGTGCCGGTGCCATGGTCCTTTGTGACTATTTTTGCGATCCGGTATCCGGTGAGGTAATCAGGGGTCTCGGACTGGTTGTCGGTGCCTGTGTGATACCGCATCATGATACGTTTGGTCAAGATTGGGTTCCCCGACTAAGGCAACAGTTACCCAATATCACATTGATTGGAATCGATGAACAGACCGGTATGCTAAACGAGTGTTCACAAAACCGGTGGCGAATTTACGGAAAAGGCAGTGTCACACTTTATAGAGACGGAAAAATTGACCACTATGGTCCCGGCCAGGTATTTGCTCTTAACATGGCATAATCTTACTATCACCCTGCCCTCTTTTTTTTCTTTGTTGTCATTTTGAAATGTTTCGAGTGTTTTTTCGGGATGCCCTCGCTGAGCAAAACACCAAAACTCTGTTTTGAGAAAACCTGTAGAGTCGCAGACCATTAAATTTCAAGGAGGAGTTGACATAATAGTGGTTATGATTTATATTATATGAATATATGTTCAAATATTGTTGAACCTCAAATCAAATATGGTGTTTTGCTCGGCGAGGGCATTCAAATGACATCCAACAAGAAGAGAGAGGATCATCATCCACAGAGGCCTGGAGTTTCTGAGGAAGACCTTTGCGGAGTGAGACTGATTCACATGGATCGGGTCGCCCTTTCCCGTAAAAGGGCCATTCCAGACCATAAAATTGAAAGACTCGCATCTATGTTCAAGGTGCTGGGAGATCCCACTCGGCTCAAGATTGTGATGACCCTGAGGGCCATGGAAATGTGTGTATGCGATCTGGCCGCTTCGCTGGGGCTTACTGAATCGGCTGTTTCCCATCAACTTCGGCGACTCAGGGATCTGGCCCTGGTCAAAAGACGTCGAGAGGGACAGGTTCTTTACTACTCTTTGGACGATGCCCATGTGTCGGAACTTCTCAATATCGGCAATCGACATGTAAATGAGCAGGAAAACACGCAAGGATAAAAACGAAACATGGACTTTTTTTTGAATATTCTTAGAGAATCGTGGAACCTTTTGGTGGAATCTTCGGTGTATGTGGTATTTGGACTTCTGATAAGTGGCCTTTTGCGGGTATTTCTCAGCCCAAACAGTGTGGCTCAGCATCTGGGGTCAGGTTCTATCCGGTCGGTCCTCAAGGTCGCACTTCTCGGGATCCCCCTGCCCTTGTGATCATGCGGCGTGCTACCTGCAGCCGTGTCGCTGCGGAAACAAGGTGCAAGCAAAGGGGCCACAACCGCTTTTCTCATCTCCACACCGGAATCGGGGGTTGATTCCATCTCCATCACCTATGCCCTGCTGGATCCCATCATGACCGTGGCCCGCCCATTGGTGGCGTTTATCACCGCAGCCGCAGCCGGCATTATCGAAAACCTGTTTGGTTCTCGCAAAGAAAACGCAGAGATCCTCCCTGACCTGTCCTGCCCTGTTGACAAATGCTGCGACGGCGTGGATTGTTCACCCGAGGAACATCGTAGCCACCACAAATGGTTTGAGAAAATAAAAGCAGGGGTCCTCTTTGCCTATGGGGAGGTCTGGGAGGATATGGTGGGGTGGTTTTTTCTTGGGCTACTTCTTGCCGGTCTGATCATCACCCTCATTCCGGAGGAGATGTTTGCCCAATACCTGGGAGGCGGACTGCGTGCCATGCTCCTTATGCTGGCCGTGGGTATCCCCCTCTATATCTGCGCAACAGCTTCCACCCCCATTGCAGCTGCCTTGATCCTAAAAGGGGTCAGCCCTGGGGCGGCTTTGGTCTTTCTTATGGTGGGTCCTGCAACCAACATGGCCTCTCTGACGGTCCTTTACGGTATTCTTGGGAAACGGGCCACTTCCATCTATCTGTTGACCATCGCCGTCTGTGCCGTCCTCTTTGGTCTGGCCCTGGATCAATTCTATGAGGTCGCGGGCATTCACCCCAAGGCCATTTTGGGAGAAGCAAGCGAGATCTTGCCCGTTGGGGTGAAATGGGCAGGGGCAGTGGTCCTCTTACTCTTCTCTGTGGCCCCTCTCTCAAGACGCCTTGTGGCCCGCATGAGGTCGGAGACATCCGTTTTATCGGACCCCCGGGACACAAAGGACGGGCCTGTTTTTCCAGAAGCCGATCTTCACTGCGCAGACAGCACCTGAGGCTGCTCCCGGGGATCGGTCTGATCCAGTCTCTTGGCTTAAACCACTAAAATGTCTTTCCTCACAGAGCGGCGCACAAATTATTTGTATGGACATCCGCCCGGCTTTCCACCATACTAACGGACGCCATTTCGGCGCACGAATCTCAAAGTAGAGATCCCACAGTAAGGTTCATGGACATCTAATACCTGGCAAGAAATACGCGACGTTGGAACGGATGGGGTGAGGAGACGATCGATTTTACCTTCCCCGAAAACACACACAGTTTCTTGTTAGATAGCGCCCATCCCTGATTATATGTGTCAAAATCCAGTTGATAGCACTTAGGCATCCCCTATAGCTGGTTCAAGTTTGCTAATTTGAAAGGAATATGCAATGAAAAATGCAGGGCCACGGCATCCCGAAAGAAGAAAACATCCAAGATTAACCTATAAAGCCAATCAGAGACCCATCCTGAGAGCGTACGACCGGAAATATCACGTCATCAATATTTCCAAAGGTGGAATAACGATTCAAAGCAGACCCAACCCATTACCTCTGACAACCTCCTGGCTTGAAGGCTCGATTATGTTTCTAGACGGAGAAACACTTGAAATTACAGGAGATATTGTATGGATAATAGGAGATAAAATGGGTGTTAAATTTAATAACCCTCTTCCTGGTACAATCATTTCGAGAGAACAGAGCAGAATTGAAAAAGCATGATAGATCCATCCGCAATGAAGCGCCGCCATCATAAAGCATAGGAAATCTTCACTTTACCCAACCTTTGCTTCAGCCGAGTATACCGCATTTGGGTCTTGTTATTGTTGACCCCAATGGCCAATGCCTTTTTTGTGCCGACCATGATGACCAGTTTCCTGCCACGGGTAACCGCCGTATAGATCAGATTTCGTTGTAAGAGGATATAATGCTGGGTGAGGACCGGAATGATGACTGCCGGGTATTCAGAACCCTGAGATTTGTGTACCGTGACAGCATAGGCCAGGACGATTTCATCCAATTCGCTGTAATCATAGCTCACCTCGCGCTCCTCGAAGGAGATGACAACTTCCTGGGTTTCAGGGTTAATCTTCTCTATTCGACCAATATCCCCATTAAACACCTCTTTGTCATAATTGTTTTTTATCTGCATGACCTTGTCGTTGATCAGTAATGTCCTGTTCCCTCGGGTTAATCCCTGTTTTTCCGGATTGAGGGCCTTTTGAAGCTCGATATTGAGATTTCCGGCCCCGACAGCGCCTTTGTGCATAGGGGTCAGGACCTGAATCTCCTTTATTGGATCAAACCCGAAACGTCCAGGGACCCGTTCTTTTGCAAGATCCAATATGACCCCAAGTACGGTCTCCGGATCTTCCTGCTCGATAAAATAGAAATCATCCGTTGGCCCAAAACCCGTGAGTGACGGCAGGATGCCATTATTGATCTTGTGTGCATTTACGATAATAAGGCTCTCTCTGGCCTGGCGGAAGATCTTGTTTAGCTCAACCACCGGCACAGCACCCGATGAAATGATGTCTTTCAGGACACTCCCGGCCCCCACCGAGGGAAGTTGGTTTACATCCCCCACCAGGATAAAGGTGGCGGTAGGGGGGATTGCTTTTAAAAGATGGTGCATGAGGACCGTATCAATCATGGATGCCTCGTCCACGATGAGAAGATCGCAGTCGAGCGGTCTTTCGTTGTTTCTCTGAAACCCTCCCTTCTGCATACTGTATTCCAGAAGCCTGTGGATTGTCTTGGCCTGAAATCCACTGGTCTCGGTCATCCGTTTGGCAGCCCTGCCCGTTGGAGCGGCAAGCATGATCCT
>JAUVRS010000336.1 GCA_030597505.1 Desulfobacteraceae bacterium | reverse complement strand
TTTGTAGAAGAGGAATACCTGTTGGTGGTAAACGCGGCCAACCTTGATAAGGACTGGAATCATCTTCAGGCCTTCTTAAAGGGATTCGAGGACGTGAAACTGATGAACCGTTCCGAGGAAATCGCCATGATTTCATTCCAAGGGCCCAGGTCCCGAGAGATTCTTGAGGGGATGATAACATCAGGTCTGCTCCCAGAGCCTACGAGAATTGCCGTGTGCAGTGTACACATATCAGATGTCCCGGTCAGGGTTGCGCGTACCGGATATACCGGCGAGCCGCTCTGTTTTGAACTTTTCCTCGATCGAAATGACGGCCCGGCGCTTTGGGACAAACTGGTGGCGGAAGGCGCAACACCTATTGGTCTGGGGGCCAGAGACACCCTGCGTCTGGAAGCGAGCCTGCCTTTATATGGACATGAGTTGGGGCAAGACTTTGAGGACAACGAAATTCCCATAATGGCCTGTCCTTTGTCCAAGTTTGCCGTGAGCTTTTCCCCACTCAAAGGAGATTTTGTGGGCCGAGAGGCCCTGGTCAAACAACAGGAGGCCCTCAAGAGGATTGCGTCGCGGGATTATTCCCTCATCCGTGACCTCCCCCGGTTGATAAAAGCCGTTGCAGTGCTGGGCCGGGGTGTTGCCAGGGAAGGTGTAAAGGTGTTCAAGGATGGAAAACACATAGGATACATTACCAGCGGCACCATGGTCCCCATGTGGACCGTTGATGGGGAAGGACTGGGTTCTGCCCAGACTGACAAGCGTCTCTTGCGACCCATTTGCCTGGGGTATTTGGACAGCGACATCGTTGAACATGAAAAGCTGACCGTAGAGATCCGGGGTAAATCGGTTGATGCGGTTGTGGTACCCTATCACCTGAGGACTGACGCCCCACCCTATTCCCGACCCATTGTTTTTGATCGGCAGATTCCAAAGGAAAAACCATCATCCCAAGACGCTCCGGCCAAAGTACGCAGGCTCCTTGAAAAGGCAGTTGAAAATACCCTATGGCGACAGCGTGCGTGCATCAATCTTATCCCCTCTGAGATGACCCTCTCACCCATGGTCAGGCTGCTCTCTATCATGGACCCGGCCTTCCGTTATGCCGAGCATAAAAAGTCCAAGGCGTTTTATGATGCCGAAATTTTCTACTACCAGGCAACCGGGTTTATCCAAGAAGTGGAGAGGTTGCTGGAAAGTGAGATGAAGAAATTTCTTGGCTGTGAGGAGGTGGAGACGCGCCTCATCAGCGGGCAGATGGCCAATGCAACAGTCTTTAGCGCTATGGTGGACTACCTAAATCGCATTGACCGCAAACAGGAACCGCGCAGGATTCGCGGGGTTATGAACAACCATATTGGAAAAGGGGGGCACCTGAGCGCCCAGCCCATGGGGGCGCTCAAAGACTTTGTGGCCCGCGACCCGCATACAGAGCGCCCGTCCGTTATAAATTTTCCTGTTTTGGTTGATAACCCCTACAAGATGGATGTTTCGGGGACGCTGGAGTTGATCGATGAATACCGGCCTGAGTTGATTGTTTTTGGAAAGAGTATGGTACTCCACAAGGAGCCGGTGGCCGAGATCTCCCGGTTCCTGAAGGATCAAGGAATAGGCAGTGTGATAATGTACGACATGGCCCATGTGCTGGGGCTTGTGGGTCCGCACTTTCAGCAGCCGTTTGCCGAGGGGGCAGACCTGGTCACCGGGTCCACCCACAAGACCTTGTTTGGTACACAGCGTGGTGTCGTAGGGGGGGGCTTTAAAGAGGGTGAAGAGCGGTATGAACTGTGGGAGGCGATGGGTCGCCGTACCTTTCCCGGGGCAGTTTCCAACCATCACCTGGGAACACTCCTGGGGCTTCTGATGGCCATGTATGAGATGAGTCACTTCAAAGATGAATATCAGCCCAAGGTCATCGCCAATGCAAAGATATTTGCCAGGGCCCTGAAAGAGTGCGGTCTGGATGTTGCCGGTGATCCGACCATAGACTTTACAGAGACCCACCAGGTGGTGGTGGAAGTGGGATATGGTCGTGGACCGGAGATGGCAGGGCGGCTTGAGGCCAACAATATTATATGCAACTATCAGGCAAGCCCGAAAGAAGAAAGCTTTACTGCGTCAGGGGCCCTGAGAATGGGTGTCTCCGAGATGACCCGTTTTGGTATGGAAGGTGATGATTTCAAGACCCTGGCCGAGCTGATTCGTGATGCTGTCATAAAGGATGTCAAAGTGATGGAGGGGGTGACAGCCCTCAGGGAACGGTTCATGGAGTTGCAATACTGCTTCCGGGGAGAGGAATACTCTGATCTGCTCCAAAAACTCCATCGACTTATCTAGTGTCTGAACGAAAACTGTCTTTTTCGCCCATACCTGCGTCAGACTCAAATTTTAATCCTCGAAATACTCCATGTATTCCTGCGGTTAAAATTATCGTCTTCCTTGGTCTGAACGAAAAATCCTAGCTTTCGTTCGGACACTATCTAAACAGATAACAAAAAACAGGAGGTTTTCCATGTTTCAAAACGAGGTTACAGAGCGGTTAGGTATCCAATATCCGATTATTGGGGGCACCATGATGTGGATTTCAAAGTCAGAATTCACAGCGGCGATCTCTGAGGCCGGAGGTCTTGG
This sequence comes from Desulfobacteraceae bacterium, assembly GCA_030597505.1. Lineage (GTDB taxonomy): Bacteria > Desulfobacterota > DSM-4660 > Desulfatiglandales > Desulfatiglandaceae > JABMQV01. The sequence goes on along the minus strand of JAUVRS010000336.1, from coordinate 175 downwards.
TATCCTTGCTTCAGCCATCTACAAGAGCCGTGAGGAATTTGCCGAAGCCCTGGATCGCACCCTGGAGCTGACTGATAAACCTTTTGCAGTCAACTTGAATCTTTTCCCCATGATGCGGCCGATTGACAACAATGATTATCTGGATGTCCTTTTGGAAAAAGGTGTAAAGATCGTG
>JAUVRS010000113.1 GCA_030597505.1 Desulfobacteraceae bacterium | reverse complement strand
TGATTATGGCATCGTTCTTTCAGGGGAAATCGTGATGCAGATGGATGAGGGTGAAGTCCTTTTGAAGGCAGGCGATATTATTGTTCAGAGAGGAACCATGCACAACTGGGTCAATCGCGGACCAGATCCCTGTGTTATTGCATTTATCCTAATAGCCACCGAAGGAGGACAATCCACAGGCTGGTGACGATACAACAGATTTGACGCAACCTGGAAGCCCTGGCTTTCAGGGCCAAGATGGGTGCATGGGGGTCATCTATTACACAAAAGAAAAAATTTGTTTCAAAACCAACGGAAAGTTTTTATTCTCAGATGGTCAGTTGTCAAAAATCATGGATCATGGGGGTTTTGTTAAAGAAGATGCATAAAATTTTGGGAAAAAATCGATACAATCGCATTTTTTTTCTGTTTATGGCACTGGCGGTTGCTTTGGCCACCGGATGCATCGGCAGTTCTTCGAGTCAGTCCACTCAGACGACCGTACCTCTCGTGATTATTTCGGATATTCATTTTACCCCCTTCTACGATCCTGAAATCTTCAACGACCTGGTTGATTCACCGGTGGAGCAATGGGCCGCCATATTTCAGACTTCCAGCATAACCGAACCTCTTTTATGGGGAGGCGAAACCAACTACCCGCTTCTGGTGCGGGCTCTGGACTCGGCAAAGACGGAAAGCGATTCAGGCGCTGTGGTGCTTTTCCCGGGTGACATCCTCGCCCACAAATTCCCTGAAACGTTTTTCGAACTCTACGGACAAGAAGACCAGAAGGCGTTGCAATCGTTTACTTACAAGACCGTTACTTTTTTTGCATCGCAGGTCCGTGAACGGTTTGGTGACCTTCCGGTGATATTCACACTCGGCAACAACGATTCTTACGCCGGGGATTACAAACTTGTTCCTGGAGGTACCTTTTTGGCCGACACAGCCGGGCAGTTTTACACGACGTTTCTCCTTGGAGGCGCAAATGGCGAAACCTACTTCAAGACCTACCCTGCCGGCGGCTACTATGTGGCAGAGCCCCCGGGATCTAAGGTCCTCTTTGTCTGTTTGAACACCTTGCTTTTCTCCCCACGCTGGATCGAAAACAATCCCGGTGAGGGGGATGCCATCGCCCTAAAACAACTGGAGTGGTTGGAACTGACGCTGGCTAAGGCCAGTACGTCAGAAAAAAGAGTTTGGCTCATCATGCACATCCCGCCCGGTGCCGACATCTTCGCCACTGTGAATACTTACATGGACAAATCCGGGCAGATATCGAATGCGGTCAGCTTTTGGGAAGAAAAATACCAGGAACGTTTTCTGGAAATAGGCAGGCGATACGTCCATATCGTTGAAGCTGTTTTTGCCGGCCATACTCACATGGACGAATACAGGCTTTTTTTTAAAAGTGACGGCGAACCGCCCAAGACGTCCATTACTACCCCTTCTGTGAGCCCTGTTTTTGGAAACGACCCGGCCTTTAAGGTTTTCACTATGCGTAAGGAAGACTGGGAGCTTCTTGATTATCGCTCCGTGGCCTACCATTTGGGCACTGTTTTACCGGAATTCAGCACCTATTATATTTTCTCCGAGACATACAAGATGGAAATGCGCTTAAAACCGGCTCTGATTGCGCTGCTCCCAGAACTGGCGACAGATATGATACGTCAACAGGCTTATTCGCGTCTTTACTACTCGGGGCACAACACTGCGGATATCATCAATACTACGAACTGGCCGGCCTATTGGTGTGGCATCGACAAAATGGCGCAGGAGGAATATATAGAATGCGTCAATGCCTACCAGATGTCCTCGGATGCCCTGAAAATGACTAAGGGTTCGCGCAAAAATGGAGAAATGACAGATGTTGACATCTGAGAAGTTTATTGACCTGACAGAGTTTCGCCATTCAGACTTGTTTTCACCTGAGGAGAATGTCTGGACAGCGCTTGATCATTTGCCGGATTATCTTTCCCGTTTTTTCCAAGCACCCTGGCCACTTTCCCATATTTTCGGACAGGTGGAAAGACCGCTTGTCATTCACAACGGCAATCTCATCGATGATGCCGATGTAAACCATTCAGGACCAAAAAGTACAATCCGGGTGAGAGTGAATGGAGAAGCATTGGAAGGGGCGGCTGTGATTTTGCCAGGGGCATACTTGTTCAATGACAAGATCATCATCGGACCAGGCACAGTTGTCGAACCGGGTGCGTGCATCAAGGGCCCTGTGGTTATCGGAGAAAACTCCGAGGTACGCCAGGGCGCTTATGTTCGTGGGAATTGTCTGGTGGGGGATCACTGCGTGGTTGGACACACAACCGAGATAAAGGGTTCAATCATGCTGGACAATGCCAAAGCCGGCCACTTTGCTTATATCGGGGACAGCATTCTAGGCAACAATGTGAATCTGGGGGCAGGGACCAAGCTGGCCAATTTAAAGATGATACCCGGCACGATTGTGATTCGCTCAATCAAAGAGCGACACGATACTGGAAGACGCAAGCTGGGTGCAATCCTTGGTGACCAAACGGAAACAGGATGCAACTCCGTTACTTCGCCAGGAACCCTGATGGGTCCGCACTCAATCGTGTATCCTGGAATTGCCGTTCCCGGCGGATACTACCCGGAAAAAACCTTGTTTATGCCTTCACCGGGCTCGCTACGAATCAAAACGGGGTGACATCTACTCCAAACACGGTTATGGAGGCACGGTCAATGAAATATTCTCAGATGCCCAGAGAACAACTGGGCTTTTTTCCTACACCCATTGTTAAACTTCATCGTCTCTCGAGGAGGCTGGGTGGCCCCCGAATTCTCATGAAGCGTGACGATCAAACCGGACTTGCTCTCGGTGGAAACAAGACACGGAAACTGGAGTATCTGGTTGGCGAGGCGCTCGCTCACGGATGTGATACCTTGATTACGGGCGGGGCCGAGCAATCCAACCATTGTCGGCAGACGGCGGCGGCTGCTGCAGCATGCGGGCTCTCCTGCCACCTGGTACTGGGCGGTGAACCCCCCGATCTCCCAAATGGCAACCTCCTCCTCGATGAACTTCTTGGTGCGAAGATTCATTGGACCGGCAAGCTTCGGAAAGGTGAGAAGATCCCAGAGATCGCAGGGCAGATTGAAGAATCCGGTGGGAAACCCTATATAATTCCTTATGGCGGATCAAACCCAACCGGCGCAGTTGGCTTTGTTGAGGCCGTGCGGGAATTGGTGGAGCAACTGACTAAACAAAAGGAGAACGTAACCCACATCGTTTTCCCCTCAAGCTCCGGCGGCACCCACGCGGGTCTTATTGTGGGCAATAGTATTTTTGGCCAGCAGTTTCAAATCGTGGGCATCGGGATCGATAAAACCGAGGCTCCTGATGGCGCGTTTGATGAGTTGGTGTTGCATCTTTCAAACTCAACCTCAAAGAGACTGAAAGCAGGTATCACCTATCTGCCTTCAGACATAATAGTCCGTAATGAATACCTTGGTGATGGATACGGGGTCGTTGGCCGTCTCGAACGGGAAGCAGTGCGGCTTACAGCTGAAACAGAGGGGATTCTGCTTGACCCTGTGTACACGGGGAGGACCATGGGGGCGCTAAAAGATATGATAGAGCGAAACGAGTTTTCTCAGGATGACACAGTTTTGTTTTGGCACACAGGGGGAACTCCGGCGTTGTTTCCGTATGCCGCGGACATGGCCTACGGGTTGGTAGGAGCAGACTGAAACCTGATACACCCTGTAGATCAAGCTATGATCAGAGCTCACTAATTCGGATAGAAATTCCATTTTCCAATCGAAAATGCAATTCTCAGCTTTTAGCGGGAGTGTTGGAGGACTGGACAACAGGAGGGTGAGTATGCCATCGAAAAAGACACAAACAGACTCAGACGGGCTGGATCAAAGAATTATCGCGGCCCGACGTGAACGGGCGCTCCGGGAGAAAACCTATCGGGAACGGGCGCTAAAGATTTATCCGTGGATCTGTGCACGGTGCGGGCGCGAATTTGAAGGCAAGAAACTCCGCGAGCTAACGGTTCATCACAAGGACCATAACCACGAAAATAACCCGCCTGACGGCGGCAACTGGGAATTGCTATGCATCTATTGTCATGACAACGAACACACACGTTATCTGGATCAGGAGTGGTATGACGATGAACCTCCCGGAAAAGAACAGGCACCTCTTTCCACCCACAAACCATTTGCTGCCCTGGAGGCCCTTATAAAGGATGATAAAGAGTAAGGAATCATAAGGACTTGCGCAAAAATAACTTCGCAGATATTGATATAAACTTGCGTAAGAGAGGCTAAAGGAGGCTAAAATGAGTTACCCGAGAAAAATTCGCACCCTCATGAAAAGCAAACCTGAAATCGAGGGCGCGGGGGTTCATCTCAAAAGGGTTTTTGGGGTTAATGAGGTCCCGATGTTTGACCCTTTTTTGCTTTTTGATGATTTCCGGTCAGACAATCCCGAGCACTACCTCAAAGGCTTCCCCTGGCACCCGCATCGTGGGATAGAGACAATAACCTATGTGATAGACGGAGAGGTGGAACACGGTGACAGCATGGGGAATAAGGGCAGCATATCCTGTGGTGATGTCCAATGGATGACGGCAGGTAGTGGGATTATTCATCAAGAAATGCCAAAAGGTGACAAAAATGGCCAAATGGGTGGGTTTCAGCTTTGGGCCAATCTACCCGCATCCCAAAAAATGATGCCCCCCCGATACCGGGATGTAAAAAGCAGCCAAATCCCGGAGATTGTGACAGAAAACGGTACAAAGATAAGGGTTGTCTGTGGACAAATCTTTGACAGGGAAGGACCGGTCCGTGATATTGTAATAGATCCTGAATACCTTGATGTCACGGTTCCGGCCAATGCTGAGTTTGTTCACCCGACCAAACCGGGGCACATTGTTTTCGCATATGTTATTGGCGGACAAGGATGTTTTTCTCAGAAAAAGGATTCGTTTACCCAAGAAAGGGATGGGGAGGGACATCTCGAAATAGATGAGAACCCATCTGTTGACAACGAGACCCTGGTGCTATTTGGCGAAGGTGATAAGATAGCGGTCTCAACCGAGACCCAACCAGTCAGGTTTCTGCTTATATCCGGCAACCCGATTGAGGAACCCGTGGCCTGGCGGGGGCCAATTGTTATGAATACGCAAGATGAACTAAGAATTGCGTTTGAAGAATATAACAACGGCACATTTATTAAACACAACAAAACATAGACCATTTTGATCTGAAAATGCGAACACGTCCTTTTTGTATAACTGCTTTCTGTGGCCAAATAGATGCCTTTGGCCGGATTGCCCCCTGACTCGGGCTAAAAGCATGACATTCGTTATAACTGGAAATTGTAGGAGGAAAACATGATTACGGCACTTGTTCAGTTCAAACTCCCGAAACCCCTGACCTCGGATGAAGCACAGAAAATCTTCCTGGGGACAGCCCCTAAATACAGGGATGTAAAAGGATTGATCCGAAAGTACTATCTTCTGTCCGAGAATGGGTCGACGGCGGGTGGGGTGTACCTGTGGGAATCCAGAGAAGAAGCAGAGCGACTCTACAATGACGAATGGAAGAAATATGTTGTAGAAAAATATGGAACAGAACCGTCCATCACATATTTCGATACCCCGGTTGTGGTCGATAACTTGGCTGGCGAAATCATCCCGGCAGAGTGACATTGGTACAAGACGTTAGTTAGTGGGCCGGCAAATCCAAGGTTGGGCTGCTGGCATACCATTATTTTTTGAAAACAACAATATGATTTGGTTAAACATTCTTTTCTTTCTGTTGATAATGGGTTGTTCAGAGACTAACGGAACCAATAATGTTAGGAAGGCTCCCCATATGAATAACGATTCATTAAGGCTTGAAAAGGCCACCTTTGCCGGGGGGTGTTTCTGGTGTATGGAACACCCATTTGAAAAGCTGGATGGGGTAACGCAGGTTGTCAGCGGTTATACTGGGGGGGATAAAGAAAATCCCACCTACTCTGAGGTATCTTCGGGTTTAACAGGGCATGTTGAGGCTGTTCAAATCACCTTTGATCCCAACAAGATCAGTTATTCAGAGCTTCTTGATGTTTTTTGGAGACAGATCGACCCGACAGATGCCGGAGGCTCTTTTGCGGACCGAGGACCGCAATATAGATCTGCCATCTTTTACCATGATCAAAATCAAAAGATGATAGCAGAAAGATCCAGAAGCGCTCTTGAAAGATCGGGGCGGTATGACAAATCCGTTGTCACTGAAATTATTGAGTTCTCCATGTTTTGGGAAGCAGAGGAATACCACCAGGATTATTACAAACAAAACCCCATAAGATACAAGTTGTATAGGGCCGGGTCCGGCCGCGACCAATATCTCAAAAAGATATGGGAGAAAGTTTTGAACAAAAAATCAAAGTTTGAAAAACCTTCCGACAAAGAACTAAGAAAAAAGTTGACCGCCCTCCAATACCAGGTGACCCAAGAGGATGGTACTGAAAAACCCTTCAATAACACATATTGGAATAATAAAGAGGAGGGAATTTATGTGGATATTTTGTCCGGGGAGCCCCTTTTTTCCTCTCACGATAAATATGATTCAAAGACTGGATGGCCAAGTTTTGGAAAACCCATAGGACCCGATGCGGTGGTAGAAAGAAAAGACAAGAGCTTATTCACGGTGAGAACAGAGGTACGAAGCAGATATGCTGACTCTCATCTCGGGCACGTATTTGATGACGGACCTCCACCAACCGGATTGAGATATTGTATGAATTCGGCGGCCCTTGAGTTTATTCCAAAAGAAATGCTGGAAAAAAGAGGGTATGGTGAATATAAAGGCCCTTTTGAGTAATTCATAATTACCACTTGACCCAAAACCCTGTATTTTCGACCAAGAAATTCGAAATCCGAAGCACTAAATACGAAACAATGATCAAAATACCAATATCCCAATGGCAAAAAGATTGTATTAGCAGTATCTTATCTTGAGTCATTGTAACTTATCAATAAATTCGGGGGAAATAATAGGATATCTGGAGTGAGGTTCGGGTGTTTCTTGAAGGCGCTCTCTCAAAGTGGATTTAGTCTTCACTTTCGCAGTGGCTGATATTTGGGGTTTTCTCCTAATGAACGCTATTGGCTTCTCCATGCCTTCCTCAAAACGCCAAATATCAGCCACGCTAAGACAGCTGGTTTAGAGAGCGCCGGAGAGAAACGCCCGAACCCCACGCTGCCCGAACTTATTGAGAACTTACACTTCATTCTCGTCAGATCTTTCAGATATGTGTGCATATGAAAACAAACAAATCTAAGAATAGACCCGTTAAACAATCCATCCGCTCAAACATCGCTCCACTGGATCAACAGACCTTTATGCGTGGGGTGGGGTTTCTGTGCGACCGTGACCCGGATCTGGCGCGAATCGTCGCAGACTTCGGACCGCCACCCATGTGGGAGCGAGACCCCGGCTTCCCTACTCTTATCAAGATTATTTTGGAACAACAGGTTTCTTTGGCATCGGCAGGCGCTGCCTATGATCGCCTTCTGCAAACAGCCTCGCCGCTCGCCCCGGCCCGATTTCTGGAACTGAACGACCAGGTCTTCAAGACAATCGGTTTTAGCCGTGAAAAAACCGCCTATGGTCGAACCCTGGCCAGGACAATTGTGTCCC
>JAUVRS010000302.1 GCA_030597505.1 Desulfobacteraceae bacterium | reverse complement strand
CCACGCAAAAGATACAGGAGGCAGTAAGGGATAAGTCTTTCATCATCGGCACCAGGTATTCGGTCTATGAGGGAATCCCGGGGGGTTTTGGCACGCGGGGGCCGGGGGAGGTGATCGAGGATCTATCCGAGTCGATCGCATTCGCCAAGCTTATGGAAACACTGGGGATGGATTATATCAACGTGTCGGCCGGGATACCCGCCGTTACCCCTGAAATCGTGAGGCCCACGAAACTCTATCCGGAAGGCGTCTATAGACATTTTGGCTGGGCCAAGGCCGTGAAGGAGGCTGTAAGGATTCCTGTGATCGGGTCGGGGTACAGCTATCTGAGAGACGGAAAAAACAGACTGAAGGAGCCCGATCCCTCGAAAAAGGACTTTATTTATTGGGCAGAGAAAAACCTGAGAGATGGACATGCGGATCTGGTGGGTATTGGGCGACAATCCCTTGCCGATCCTTTGTTTGCAAAAAAAATATTGAACCAGGAAGTCGATTCGATCAATTTTTGCACTGCGTGCGGCGGCTGCAGTCGCCTCATGAAGTCCCAGAGACAGGTTGGATGTACGGTCTTTAATGAACACTACCGGGAGACCCTGGATCAAATAAAGAGGGAAAGCCAGGGGTGAGTTCTCTGAACTGGGAGAAAAGAAACAGGTTGTCAAAAACATGGAGGGACGAAAATGACAAGATCGAGGGGGAAATATTGGGACGAGGAACTGGAGACCATGTCCCGCGGGAAACTTGAACAGCTTCAGCTGGAACTCCTAAAGCAAGAGCTTTTGTTTTCATACGAGAAGTCACCCTACTACAGGATGGTCTTTGACAAAGCCGGCTTGAATCCAAAGAAGGTGAAAAATCTTACAGACATCAGAAGTTTTCCCTTTACCAACAAGAAGGTGGAGAGGGACAGACAGTTGGCGGTTCCCGACATGGGAGACATGGTGGCTGTCCCCGAAGAGGAGGTTGTTTTTGTTTCGGCATCGAGTGGGTCTACGGGAACACCGACCCTCTCTCCTTTCACTGCCCGTGATTTTGATGAGTGGCAGGATGTTGAGGCAAGGCTATTCTGGTCCATGGGGATGAGGCCGAAAGACCGGTACTGTCACGCCCTCAATTTTACCCTTTTTGTAGGAGGGCCCGATGTAATGGGCGCCCAGAAAGTTGGTGCCATGTGTATCTGGGCGGGTGCAATCCCTTCGGAAAGGCTGCTTTTTATCTTGAAACAATTCAAACCCACCATTACCTGGACAACCCCTTCTTATGCCTGGTATTTGGGAGAAACCGCCCAAAAGGAGGGCATTGACCCGGCCAAGGACCTTGCGATTAACAAGATCATCGTGGCGGGTGAACCCGGTGGGTCCATAAAATCGACCAGAGAGGCCATCGAAACATTGTGGGACGCAAAGGTTTACGATTTTTATGGCCTTTCAGATACTTTTGGTGCAAACGCAGGCATGTGTATTGAGCAGGATGGATTACATCTTTCAGAGGATCATAACCTGTTGGAGGTACTGGACCCTGAGACCCATGAACCAGTTTCAGAAGGGGAGCGGGGGGAAATGGTCCTTACAACATTAAAGAAACGGGCTAGACCCATGATTCGTTTTAGGACAGGGGATATCGTCACAGTCAACAAGGAGCGATGCAGATGCGGCAGGACACATGCCCGGATCAATATCCTGGGCCGCATCGATGACATGTTGATCATAACGGGCGTCAATGTATTCCCCGGCGATATCGAGAAAGTGGTCAGGGGTACAAAGGAACTTACAGGTGAATATCAAATCGTCGTTTATCATGAGAAACATCTTGATAAATTTGATGTGGAGGTGGAAAAGAAGGAGGGCATCGACATCGATGACAAATCCTTGGCCGAGACGGTCAGGGGAAAAATCAAAAGTCTTCTTGGCGTCTCTCCACGGGTGAGGATTCTGAAAGAGAACAGCCTGGAGCGTGCCACCCACAAGGCAAAACGGGTCATTGATAAACGGGAGAAGGTCTGGTCGGAATAAGGCTTCCAAAAAAGAGATTTTCATTTTTTTTGGCGAACTAAATCCAATGGAGATTCAGGAGGTATGATGAACAACATTGATCTTATAATAGAGGGGGGAACAGTCTACACTCCCAATGGTCACTTCAGGGCCGATATTGCAGTGGATGACGAAAAAATTGTGGCCATCGGGAGCAAAAGGAATTTTCCTTCTGCGGAAAAAACAATAGATGCCACCGGTCTCTGCATCCTGCCCGGCCTCTGGCATACCCATTGCCATTTTCGAGAACCGGGCCATACCGCAAAGGAGGATTTTGAATCGGGTACAAAGGCGGCCGCAGCCGGGGGGATTACATGCTGTCTGGATATGACCAACAACGATCCGCACCCAACAACGCTTGAAAACTTTCAACTAAAGTTAAAAACCGTTCAAGATAAATCCTATCTGGATTTCGGAATATACGGCGGAGGGCTTTTCCCAAAAGAGGTGGAAAAGCTGGCCAAAGCCGGCGCCATAGGCATAAAGATATTTAACACACGACATATCAAAGAGGTCTATCCTTATATATCAGAATTGGGAGTCGTGGACCACGGGCTACTGTACGAGCTTTATGAGGCAGTGGCGGATACGGGGCTGGTGTGTTCTGTACACCACGATGACTCGGAGTGGTGCAAAAGGATGACCTTTAGGGACTATATCGAAAAAGGAAAAATAGACAACCGGGCGTATATGGAGGCCTATGAAAAGGGTTATATGTATGGCCATGGGATGGTTGCCGGGCTTGCCGCATCGCTTTATTATGCACACCTCGCAAAGGTCCGTCTCTATGTCCTTCATCTGGGTGTCATGCCGGTGGGGGCCTATGAGATGGTGAGGCACGCAAAACAGGAACTGGCTCAGGTCGTCTATGGAGAACTCGAGGCCACATCCATGCTGATGACAAGAGCGCAGGCAGAAAAGGTGGGCCCTTTCAGCTATCTTTGGGGCCATAGCCCGGAGGAGGCCAGAGAAACCCTGACAAATGGTGTCACCGATGTCATGGTAGTCGAACATGCTCCCCATACCCGTGAAGAAGTGACCCCTGGGTGGAAAGATAATTTTTCTGTGCCCCTCGGCATAACAGGTGTCCAGGAGTTTATCCCCTTGATGCTGACGCAGGTAAATTTAGGGGTACTGACACTGGAAGATCTGGCTCGTTTCTGCGCTGAAAACCCTGCGAAAATATTTGGCATATATCCCAAAAAAGGCGCCATACAGGTAAATACTGACGCGGATTTTACTATTGTTAATATGAATAAAAGGATGGTTTTGACGGCAAAGGACATGTTTTCAAAGACCGGCTTTACATCCTGGGAGGGCATGGAAGTTACGGGTATGCCAGTCTATACCATTGTCCGCGGCCATGTGATTATGGGAAATGGGAAAATAGTTGCTGAACCCGGAACCGGTCAACTTGTTCCGGGGATTGCAGCCGGTTGAACAAATAGAAAATGACCGGGGATTCTTGGAGCGGGGT
>JAUVRS010000182.1 GCA_030597505.1 Desulfobacteraceae bacterium | reverse complement strand
GGCAAACATCTGCGGAGCCTTTGGCAGGAGCTTTCCAACCTCCGGTTCTTTTTCCAGATCCGCGCTCAATCTCCAGTCAGGAGCGCTCTCGGGTCTCTCAAGCGTATTCACCAGTCTGGCGGTTGTTATCGTGCTCCTTTTCTTTACGCCGCTTTTCTACTACCTGCCACAGTCGGTGCTGGCTGCAATCATCATGATGGCGATTATCCATCTGGTGAACGTCTCCGGTTTTATCCACACCTGGAGGGCCCGATGGTATGACGGGGCCATATCCGTAATCTCATTCATCAGCACTTTGCTCTTTGCACCGCACCTGGAAAAGGGTATAATGATCGGCGTGGCTCTTTCCCTGGTCGTGTTCCTGTACAAGAGTATGAGGCCCACAGTTGCCTCTCTGTCCATGTCGGCCGACAAGACTCTTCACGATTCCACGGCCTTTGGTCTGAAACAGTGCAAGTACATTGCCGTGGTTCGATTTGACGCTCCCCTTTTCTTTGCAAACGCCAGTTATCTGGAAGACCAGATAGCTCAACGCAGGAAAACCATGAAAAACCTGAAACACATTCACATTGTTTCCAATGGTATTAATGATATGGATGCGTCGGGAGAAGAAGCGCTCTCCTTGATAGTGGACAGGGTCAGAAGCGCCGGCATAGACATCTCATTAAGTGGCGTACATGTCTCTGTCATGAAAGTTCTAAAACGCACCCACCTCCTGGAGAAGATTGGAGAGGATCATATCTACCCAACAATGGAGAAGGCTATCAGCGCCATCCATGAAGAAACCCATATATCCGGGCAGGAGGACGCTTGCCCACTCATAACTGTTTGCCGTCTTGCCTAACATATTGTGAAAAGGGGGCTCGAAGTGCCTGTCATTACCGTGTTTAGCGGCGTTTTTTGCAAGGAGGACCACGTTGTCCGGAATTTACTCGCCAAATCCGGATATAAACTGGTCACCGACAAGGACATTGTAGCCGAGGCGAGCAGGCTTTCAGGCATATCTGAAGGCAAAGTCAATCGTGCATTCTCGTCCAAGACCTCGGTGTTTAACAAATTCACACACGAAAAGGAAAGGACCATCGCCCACCTCAGGTTAGCCTTGGCCGGAATGCTCTCCGGCCAAAACCTCCTTTTCGTTGGGTTTACCACTCAGTTCATCCCAAAAGAGATCAGCCATGTGCTTCGGATTTGCCTCATCGCGGATATGAAGTTCAAGATCTTGGTTGCCAAAGAGGAGAAGGGGCTGTCAGAAAGGGAGGCGGCCAAAATCATTCAAAGACATGACGAGGACTGCGCCGTTTGGACCAACACCCTGTTCCATAATAATGACCCCTGGGATGCATCTTTGAATGATATCGTTATCCCCATGAACAAAATGACAACAGAGGAGGCAACAGCCCTTATTGAAGACAATATGGAGAAAGATGTGCTCAAACCCACCCGGGTTTCAAAAAAGGCCGTAGAGGACTTTCTTCTGGTCTCTAAAGCTCAAGTGGCCTTGGCCGGGGAAGGGCACAGCGTGGGCGTGAGTGCCGACGACGGATCCCTCATCCTGACCATCAATAAACACGTTTTGATGCTTGGCCGGTTTCAGGATGAACTCACGTCTATTGTAGAAAAGGTGCCGGGGGTTAAACGGGTGGAAACAAAAGTGGGCACAGGATATCACCAGGCAAACATATACCGCAAACACGATTTCAAGGTACCCCCAAAGGTCCTCCTCGTTGACGACGAACGCGAGTTTGTCCAAACTTTATCCGAACGCCTGATGATTCGCGATATGGGGTCAACCGTGGCCTATGATGGGGAGTCAGCCCTCGATTTGATCAAAGAGGACGAACCCGAAGTGATGATCGTTGATCTCAAGATGCCCGGCATTGACGGCATCGAGGTCCTACGAAGGGTGAAGGAGACCCGTCCGGAAATCGAGGTTATCATTCTTACGGCTCATGGATCAGAGGCTGACAAAAACAAGTGTATACAGCTCGGTGCCTTCGCATATTTACAAAAACCCTTGGATATTGATGTGTTGAGTGACACAATAAAGCAAGCAAATGAGAAAATTAGACAAAACAAGGCCGCAAAGACCTAACTTGATTTGCCCTTGGCTCTTTCACCAGACCCCGTAGTACCCCATAGTAAAAGGGAGTAAAGGATCGTGCCTCATACAACCAATAATCTCTGACCGGGTCCAAAGGACCAGGTTGTCAAGATTTTGATAGACCGGAACGTGTGGATTAAAGATGTCGATACTTGGCAAACTAAAACCGAAGTTTTGGGATTATGAGGACGTTGCCGCAGGTCCATATAAGTACCTGTTCAATTTTCGCCGCATCTGGAGATCCGCCTTTCTGTTTACCGCCGGGGTCTCTCTCATACCTCTCATTTTAATGATATTTGCGGACTATAAGATAACGCAGGATGCCATCGAATCGGAAATTGTTTTACGCACGTCCGGACTGGTCTCAAACATCCGGAAGAACATCGTTTTCTTTTTGAACGAACGAAAGTCTGCTCTGGATTTCGTTGGCCGAGACAATTCCTTTGAGGAGTTAAATGACCCATCACGGCTTGCTGTCATTCTGGAAAACCTAAAAAAAGGGTTTGGTGGGTTTTCTGATCTGGGCATAATCGATTCTTTTGGCCTTCAAAGAACCTATGTGGGGCCTTATAAACTTGAGCGCAGGAATTATGGTGACCAGACGTGGTTCAAGAAAATCCGGGACCGTGGCGTTTACATCAGCGATGTCTTCATGGGGTTCCGGCAAGTCCCGCATCTTGTCGTCGCAGTCATGCACGAACTGCCGGATGGTACCTTATATGTGCTGCGAGGCACCATTGATATTGATCGGCTTAAAGAGCTGTTTTCAGAACTTAAAAAAAACCGTTCGAGTGATGCCTTTATTATCAACCGCAACGGCATCCTCCAGACATCGTCCAGCCACCACGGAAAAGCCCTTGAAAAAATATCTTTACCCGTTCCCGGGTACTCCCCAAAGACCGAGGTCATAGAAATCGAGGCCCCCGGGGGAGAACCTCTTATTATAGGCTATGCCTACATTCCCGATACACAGTTCATTTTGATGTTTGTCAAACAGAAAACCGAATTTCTGGAACCATGGTTTAAGACCCGCAGCGATCTTAACTGGATTCTGGTGGTAAGCATCACAATTATCCTCCTGGTAATCTTGGGTGTGGGCACCCATCTTGTCAAGAAGATGCACGAGGCAGACCAGAGGAGGATAATGGTTCTGCATCAGGTGGAATACTCTAACAAAATGGCCTCTATCGGGCGATTGGCCACAGGAGCAGCTCACGAGATCAACAACCCCTTGGCGGTCATTAACGAGAAGGCCGGACTCATCAAGGACATGTTTACCCGCGGGAAAAAATATGCAAAGAATCCAAAGCTGATGTCCCTCGTGGCATCGATTCTCTCAGAGGTACAACGATGTGGAAGTATCACCAAACGTCTTTTGAATTTCGCGCAACACATAGACGTCAACATCCAACTCATAGATCTTGAAAAACTGATTTCAGATGTACTCAGTTTGCTGGGCAAGGAACCGGAACAGCGGTTGATTACCGTATCCGTGAACGTGCAAGAAGACATTCCTCAAATTGAAAGCGACCAAGGAACACTGCAGCAAATTTTTCTCAATCTTTTTAATTATGCCTTCGAGGGGATGGGTGAAGGGGGGGACCTGAAAATTACAATAAAACGCCCTGAAGGAGAGCTGGTTTTAATCACATTCACCGACAATGGACATGGCATTCCCAGGCAAGACCTTGACCGCATATTCGATCCCTTCTTCTCAAGTAAAGCAAAAAAAATCAGGACCGGGTTGGGTCTGTCTATTACATACGTCCTTGTCCTTGAACTCGGGGGCCAAATCAAGGTCGAAAGCGAATTGGGGAAAGGAACGAGTTTCATCATTGCTTTACCAATCAATTTCGAGGGCCCGAAAAACCGAGGAGAAACATCATGAACCATCGGGAGGATATCCTGGCCAAGACCGGATTTCAATTCTTTGGGAAAATATCCGCTTCCACATCACATGAAATCAAAAACGCTCTGGCCATTATCAACGAAGACGCAGGGCTTTTGGAAGACATGATGTTCATGTCAGACAAAGGGATGGCCGTTGACCCGGCACGGATCAAAACCTTGGCCGGGAAAATCAAAGACCAGATCCACAGGGCAGATAAAATCGTAAAGAGAATGAACAGATTCTCTCACAGTGTTGACAAACCCCTGGCGGATATCGACGTGGGAGAACTCCTGGAACTTGTGGTCGCAATTTCAGGCAGGTTTGCTTACATGCGTGGCGTGACCCTGGACGTGACGGTTCCTGCAAGCCCGGGGACGATCACTACAAACCCCTTTTTTTTGGAAAACCTTATATGGCTGTGTCTGGATTTTAGAATGGGTGCGGCCGGCCAAGAAAAAAACATTCATCTTTTTGCCGAGGGAACAGAAAAGAGCGTTCGGGTCAGGTTTACAAAGCTGGAACACCTCCGGAACATCCCAACGGGCGCATTTCCAGGAGAAGAGGAAAGGGCCCTTCTTGGGGCACTCCGGGCCGAAATCAAGACTGAAGCAAAAGCCGGAGAGGTTATTATTACCCTGCCCAGAAAAATGCTCAGATAACCCCAATTCGGGTCGTTAAACAAGAGACCCGTCAGACTTTTTCCAAAAAGGAGTTGAACATGAAAATTCGAGTACTTATCGTTGATGATGAAGAGGCGTTTGTTCAGTCATTGTCCGAGCGGTTGATGATCCGTGACTTCCATGTGACAACATCTCTGAATGGTGAGGACGCTATCAGAAATGTCAAAGGCTACAACTTTGATGTTGTCATCTTGGATGTGCGCATGCCTGGAATGGATGGCGTTGAAGTCCTAAAAGAAATAAAGAAAATAAAACCGTTATCAGAGGTGATAATGTTGACAGGGCAAGCAACCGTTGAGTCGGCAATAGAGGGAATGAAACTGGGAGCCTACGATTTTCTCATGAAACCATGCGAAACAGAAGACCTTGTAACCAAAATTAACAAGGCCTACGAAAAAAAGAGCGAGCATGAGACACGCATCCGGGAGGCAAAAGTGAATGAAATATTAACTTCTCCCAGATCGGTTTTAGAATAAGAGGAGTCGAGCCACGTCTGAAAAAATATTACTCGTTGACGATGAAAAAGATCTCTTGGAGGTTATGGCCGAGCGGATGAGAACCCTGGGAATGGATGTCTCAACGACCACATGCCCGCTGGATGCGCTCAAGAAGGTGGCGCAGGAGTCATATGATGCCGTTGTCATAGACCTTATGATGCCTGAAATGGATGGTTTCGAGGCTCTCAGGGCCTTTAAACTGAAAAAACCCGATCTGCAAGTTATACTACTTACTGGACAAGCCACCGTGGAAAACACCATGAAGGCCATAAAACTTGGAGCCATGGATTTAATGGAAAAACCGGCAGATTTGAAAAAACTGATTAAAAAAATAACAAAGGCCAAAAATAGAAAAATATTAAAAGATACACAAAGATTGTAACCTTCCAATGAGTTCGGTGGAAACAACCCGAGATCCCTCGAAATGGGCTCCGGCTATTTCTTGAAATGGTTGTCTAAGAGTGAATTTGCGCCCTTCTTTTACCACTGACGGATATTCAAGGGGGGGCATAGTTCAGAAAAAAGTCTTAGGGTTCGCGCAAAAATAAATTCACAGAGTTGGCGCACAGATTTAGATCAGATTTGGCTGCGCCGATTGAGCGAAACCACAGGAATAGCAACACTCTTCCGAGGATTTCACGATTGAGGCGCG
>JAUVRS010000318.1 GCA_030597505.1 Desulfobacteraceae bacterium | reverse complement strand
GGCATTAAGCGAAATATAGGATTCAAATGCATGGACAAACGCGTCCATACCGGAATCGGTGGCGACTTCAACAGGTAAGGTCTTGAGGGCTAACGGATCCAGTATGGCAATTTCTGCAGGGTTCAAACCGGCACTTCTGATAGACATTTTTAGGCCCCGGGTCGTATCGGTGATAACACAGGATCCTGAGACTTCTGACCCGGTCCCTGTTGTGGTGGGTATGGCTATGATGGAGAGCGGCGGATTTGCAAACAAATCAATCCCTTCATAATCATGGATACGGCCCCCATTTGTGGCCAAAATGGCAACGGCCTTTCCCACATCAATGGTACTGCCTCCGCCCAGGGTTATCAGGGCTGACGGTTGGCTTTCCTGGTAGATCGCAAAGGCCTTTTCCACAGTTTTATCACTGGGGTCCGTCTCGATGTCTGTATAGGTTTTAAATCTGATATTGTTTTCTTTGAGGGTATCTTTTATGAGTCTGAAGAAATCTGTGGAGGCGACGCCATTGTCTGAAAGAAGAAGGACATCATCAGAATTCAGGCCGTTTAGTAATTCCGGTAGTTTTTTGTAAGCGCCGATTCCCAAGAATATTTTTGTCCGGCAAGAATAAGATAACGTCTCCATTTTTGTCACCGCCACCGAGAGAACTGGTTGTTAATCCCTTTTTATCTTTCCATCCAACAAAGACAAGAATTCATCCCAGGTTGAGATCCTTGAAACGGTGTCTTCAGGGTCTTTGGTCTGTCCGCGGGCAATACCCGGGGTGTAGGGGATATCCCTGTCCTTGACATATGTTGTCCAGACCGGTTGGATCCCGACTTCCTGCGCCCCTTCAATATCCAGCAGGGGATCATCGCCGATATAGATGAGTGCGTTCTTTTGTACCCCCAGCGCCTCTGCGAGTTTGTGAAAGACCATGGGGTGTGGCTTGCAGTACCCGAGTTCACCCGATATCAGAATCACCTCAAAAAAAGGGGCGAAACCCATATGTTCAATAATACCTCTGGCAGCTGGGCCATGTGTGAAGTTGGAGAGCAACCCCAGCCGGTACCGGCCGCTGAGTTTCTCAAGCATTTCGACGGTGCCGGGAATGGGATGGCAATGGTCAAAAAAGGCTGAAAAGTAAGCGTCGACCGCCTTGGCCACCCGGGGGTCATCCGGACTGACAGTATGCCCCTGTGTCCCGAGGGCCTCACTTATCCAGAAGCGATTGTGGGTTTCTCTCCCTTCCTTCCGGGTCTCTTCAATAAACCTGACGGCAGATTCCCTATGGGCCCGTTTGAATGCCTCGTGTTCAAGGTCAAAGCCGCTTTTCTCAAGGCTCAGGATCAGCCTCTGAGTCGCCCCCTTGATGGCGCCGTGATCTGCGGTTATCAGGGTGTTGAAGAGGTCGAATCCGATAGCGATTATATCTTCCATGGGATATCCTTATTATCTCACTCATTATGGAAATGCAAGGCGCCCGTGGGAACAGGGGGGATTTTGTTGATTCCACGATCCAGCTGGAATAAACAGAAAGGTCTCTGTTGACACCTGAGGATTTTTTCTCTATTTTCGAATTTTGGAAAAATGGTTTTCACTATTTATGGAGGAGGGGCCATGGTTGAATTAAAACGTTCTGTGTGCCCGCACGACTGCCCGGATACGTGCGGTCTCCTGGTGGGTGTTAAAGACGGCAGGGTAGTCTCGGTCAAGGGGGATCCGGATCATCCGTTTACCCGCGGTGCGATATGCGTAAAGGTCGGCCACTATCCTGAGCGAATATATTCCTCGTTACGCGTCTTGCATCCGCTCAAACGGACGGGCCCCAAAGGCAAAGGGGAGTTCCAACGCATATCCTGGGATCAGGCCCTGGATGAAATCACTGACAGATACAGAGATATTATATCCAATTTCGGTGCAGAGGCCATACTCCCCTATTCCTACGCGGGAACCATGGGCGTGGTCCAATTCTATGGGGGCCATCCGTTTTTCCATAAACTGGGTGCTTCCAAACTGGATCGCACCATCTGCAGTGCTTCGGTAGAGGCTGGTTTTGAGGCGAGCATGGGGGCCACCCCAACGACCGATATCGAAAGCACGGTCGATTCCGATTTGATTATCCTTTGGGGGAGCAACACTCTGTCGACAAATATGCATGCCTGGCCCTTCTTTTTGGAGGCCCGTCAAAGGGGTGGATCCATTGTCACTATTGACCCTTACAGGAACCGGACCGCCAAACAGGCCGACAAACACCTGCAGCTGAAACCCGGAACGGACGCAGCCCTGGCGTTGGGCATGATGCACGTGCTTGTTGGAGAAGACCGGGTAGATCATGCGTTTGTGTCAGAACAAACGCTGGGGTTTGATCGACTGAGAAAACGCTTGGAAGAATATCCCCCCTCTCGGGTTGAGGAGATAACGGGGGTGGCTGCCAGCGAGATTATTCAACTGGCCCGCGATTATGGGAGTGCACGCGCGCCATACATCAGAATGGGATGGGGACCGTCACGACAACTCCGGGGCGGTATGGCCGCGCGGACCATCGCCCTTCTGCCTGCGCTGGTGGGCGCCACACACAAACAGGGTGGCGGTATAACCCGATCAACGGCCCCGGCCTTTGCACTTAAGAAGGAGGCGGTGTTCCGGGAAGATCTTGCGCCACCCGGGGTGCGCACAATAAACATGGTGCAATTGGGCCAGGCGCTTACAGAATTAGACAAACCGCCTGTAAAGGGTCTCCATGTCTATCACAGCAATCCGGCGGTGGTGGCTCCGGATTCGCAGCGGGTGATTGCGGGTCTGGAACGGGATGACCTGTTTACCGTGGTACACGAACACCTGTTGAGCGAAACTGCCCACTATGCCGATCTTGTGTTGCCGGCAACCACATCTCTGGAATCAACGGATATTTACAGATGCTATGGCCATTACTATCTCCAGATGGCGCGGCCAGTCATTGCGCCCATGGGGGAAACACGCTCAACCCTGGCCATTTTTCAGGAACTTGCCAGGCGATTTTCCTTTACGGACAATTGCTTTTCCCGGGACGAGGAGGAGACTATCCGGGAGTTGCTTGAGACAGATTCGCCATATTTTGAAGGGATTACGTTTGAAAATCTGGCCAAAGGCAAACCCGTGCGGCTTAATGTGCCCCGCCAGGTCTTTTCCGAGGGTTTTGGGACTCCCTCCGGTAAGGTGGAATTTTATTCTCAGGCCATGGCAGAACAAGGGATGGATCCGCTCCCGGACGGGACGCCCAGTGTGGATGAGGAAGG
>JAUVRS010000228.1 GCA_030597505.1 Desulfobacteraceae bacterium | reverse complement strand
GGGCACATATCTCAACAGGGCAAGTGCCGCCGACCCTGCCATAAGCAGGATAATGAGCGCCAGCAGCATCCATCGCTTTGGACGGGAGTCCAGAAATGGGCCTACCACGGCCTGGTAACCCCGATTGACCCAGGCCGGGGTTACGTCCCGGTTTTTGGACATGCCGTTTTTTTGCCCATCTGTCCTGCGATGTCTGAGGAGAAGGTAAGAAAGCCAGGGGACCACGGTCAGGGCACAGAGAGTCGAGAAGACAACGGTGAGGGGCACATTGGTTGACATGGGTGCCATATAGGGTCCCATCATGCCAGTGATAAAAAACATGGGGATAAAGGAGACAATAATCGCCAGGGTGGACATGATTACCGGTGGCAGGACCTCATTTACCGCAAAAAGAGTGGCCAGCATGGGTTTTCGCTTACCCGCAATGATGTGGCGCTGGATGTTGTCAACATTTGTGATGGGGTCGTCCACTACAAGCCCCAGCGAGAGGATCAGGGCAAAAAGGGTCACCCGGTTGATGGTATATCCCAGCAGGAGATTGACAAAGAGCGCCAGAGAAAAACTGATAGGGACTGCAACGGCCACCACAAGGGCCTCCCGCCAACCCAGGGTCAATACAAGCAGCAGGACCACGGTCAGGATGGCAAAGAAAAGGGAACTCAAAAGGTCATTGACCTTTTCCTGGGCGGTTTGACCATAATTTCGAGTCACTTCGATCTCGACGCCCGCAGGGATCACTTCTTTTTTCAGTTGGGCAAGTTTGTCCAGGATGTTGTTGGCCACCGCCACTGCGTTTGCCCCCTTTTTTTTGGCCAGGGCAAGGGTGACAGCAGGGAAGGTCCACGACTGGCCCGTAGAACTTTTATTTTCCGGACCTTTCTGATTCAAGAACCGATGGGAGAACCCCAACCGGGTGTAGTTTTCGGGTTCTTCGGGCCCGTCAATCACCGTTGCGATATCCCTCAGATAGACCGGTCGCCCGTCATGGACTCCCACCACCATTTCTGCCACGTCGCTTGCCGCGGCAACAAAGGAATGGCTGGTTACAGATGTCTCCCGGTTGGTGCGGCTAAATCTGCCGGCGGTGACAGAGACGTCCGTGCCCTTTAGGGCGTGCATCACCTCAAGGGCCGATACACCCAACCCCCACATCTTTTCCAGAATGAGCTCAACCCGTACCTCACGTTTCCGCCCCCCAACGATCTCGACCCTGGAAATGTCTTTCACCTTGGAGAGTCGAGAGAGGACCTCTTCTCCGATTCTTCGCAGTTGGTGATCATCGTATCGGTCCGAGTAAAGCGTGAGGTTTACGATGGAGACATCATCAATCTCTATGGGCTTTATGACCCAACCCCGTACAATAGGGGGAACCTGGTCAATATTCATGGCAATCTTGTTGTGGAGTTTCACCAGTGAGTTCTCCCGGTCTTCCCCCACATAAAACCGGACCGTCACGATGGCCATGTCCCTGCGCGATATTGAATAGACATATTCTACCCCGTCGATCTGCCACAGCAGTCTTTCGAGGGGGGTGGCCACCAGCTTCTCCACTTCGTCGGCGCTGGCGCCGGGTGCCTGGACATAGACATCCGCCAGAGGGACTACAATCTGGGGCTCTTCTTCGCGGGGGGTGGTAAGAATGGCAGCGGCGCCCATGGAGAGCGAGAAGAGAATAAAAAGGATGGAAAGCCTGGAGGAAAGAAACTGTCGAACGATACCGACGATCAAGCCCCCTGGGAGAGGCTCTTGAAGGCTCGGGTCCGGATGGGGCTGGTCAGGCATCGGTGTCCCCCGTTAGGGCAAGGGTTTCACCACCGTCGAGCCCGGAGAGAATCTCGACTTTGTCGCCCATATCCCTACCGGTCTTTATAAAGACCCGTTCCCATTTCTTGCCGGTCCTTACGGTGACAATCTCTAACTGTCCGATATTTTCCACCGCGGTTTTGGGTACGACGACGACTTTAAGCTGTTCAACCGGGACCATAAGTCTTCCAAACATACCGGGATAGAGCCCTTTTTCCCGGGGGAGGCCCACTTTGACAAGAAAAGTCCGTGTCATGGGGTCAGCAGAGGGGACCACCTCCTCAACCGTGCCATCCAGTGTCTTACCCAAAGATCCCACAACGACCCGGAGATCGGTTCCCGGTGTGATCAGATGGATCAGGCCTTCCCGGACAGGGGCCTCCAGCCGGAGAGATTCTCGGGTTTGAAGCACCAGAAGCGGTTTGCCGGGCCAGGCCATATCGCCGGGTTCGGCCAGCCGTTTTGCCACCTCCCCGGTTTCTCGGGCCCTGATCCTGCTATAACCCAACGCGATCTTGGACTCTTCTACCACTTTTTCTGCCTGGTGTACGCCGGCACCTGTCTCTTTTAGGGCGTCCCTGGCCTGCTGGACCCTGGCCTTGGCCTGGCGGTATCCGGATTCTGCAAGTTCAAGGTCTTGGCTGGTTGCAGCCTCTGACTTAAAATAGGTGGTGGTCCGCTTGAAAGCGGATTCCGCCTGGATATAGGCGGCCTGGGCTCCCGTTACCGCCTGCCGCGCCTGCTCCCTTCGAGATGCTGCTGAAATGAGACCCTGTTTGGCTTGATCCAGTCGCGCCTGAAATTCCCGGCTGTCAAGCACCACCAGGGGTTTCCCCTTGACCACCCTGTCCCCCGGCCGGACAAGGATATTCAGGATTCTTCCGGTTATCTGTGCCTCCACATTGATCTCTGTCCGGGGGCGAACTGTCCCCACCGCTTCATAAAATTCGGTGATGGTTTCAATCGTAGCCCGGGCGGTCCTTTTGGGGAGGAAGACCTTTCCGGAAGCCCTGGTTATTTTGCCCGGCTGGATCTTGCCGGCATCAAATGTGCCCGTCATGTAAAGTATCAGCAATACAAGGGCCAGTCCCCCGGCAATGGCCATAAAGATCCGAAATCCTTTTTTTGGTTTTTCTGACATATGCCATTTACCCGATTTTTTTAAAAACAAACCTCAAAGTTAACCTGCCAAAGGTCTCATGTGGTATGGAAATTGCGATTTACTTTTTAAGGAACCCGCTTTTCCCTCTCTTCCTTTGCATATTCCGCCCAATACCCCAGCGCCCGGCCCACTGCAGCCAGGGCCTTTTTACGGTCGTTGTGGGCTGCCGTGGCCCGGGTCTGGGACCTGTTTCTCGAAAGTTCAGCCTCCAGATACCGGGTAATGGTGACAGAACCGCCATCATACTGTTTTTTTACGAGTCTCAAGGATTCCTCAGCCTGGGCTACACTGGCACGGGTTACGGCAAGCCTGGCCCTGGCCTCATCCAGCTTGAGGTAGGAGGTCCTGAGGTCCAGCTGGATGGATTGGGTGGTTTTTCTGTCGGCCGCCAACATCTCGGCAACAACACCCCTTGCCTTTGTTGATCGGGCCTTTGTACTAAACCCGGTAAAGAAGTCCCAATTTAGTATGATCCCGGCGGTCCAGTTTTTACGGTCTTTGTCAAACCTGAGGTGCGGATCATCGAAGTAGTATCGGGCCTGTGCATCCAAACGAGGGAGGAATTCGGAGCGTGCAACATCGAGGGCCATACGCGAAAGGATGATCTGATGTCTTACACTCTTGAGTTCCGGACGATTGGCCAGGGCGTAAATAAGACCTGATCTGTAATCTTTGGGCAGTTTTAGCGGGACCTCTTGGTTCGTCGCCATGGCAAGGGAGGTGTCCGGGTCAATTCCCAGAAGGTTGGCGAGGGAGGCGAGGGAGAGGCTGTGGCTGTTCCTGGCCCTGATCATTTCTTCTTCGGTCTGGGCCAATCGCACCTTGAGTGAAAGGACATCGGATTTGAGGGCCCCACCAGCCTTGTACCGTACTTCCATGACCCGGAGCTGGGTCTTTACGGAGTCAATGGATTTTCGGGCTATTTTCATATAATCAATCGCTGCTATTACGTTGTAAAAAGCATGGATGACCGATGTAACCAGGGCGTTTTCAACGGTCTGACGGTCAAGTTCCTGTATGGTGAGACCAGTTTCAGCCATCCGTTTCCCCAAAAGATCACGGCCGCCATTAAAGATGTTTATCCTGCCCCGGAGGCCCATTTCGTAGTTTTGAAACCACCCTGGATAATTGAAATTGATATCAGAGGGTAATTTTCGCTGATCAATGGTCTTGAAGAGGTAGGCGGAAGGGGCATCCCCCTGCATGTATTCACCGTAGAAGGAAAGGACGGGCCAAAAGGCGGCCGTTGCCTCGTCGATCATGGCGTCTGACTGGTGAATGCGGGCTATTGCCATCTCGACATCCGGGTTGTTTTCGAGGGCGATCTTTATGGCATCTTCGAGTGACAGAGGCTTTGAAAGCAGTTTTTTAATGACTTCAGGGGATTTTTTTGAATCAAGGTCAGGGAGTGGCGGGGTTATCTTGCTTTCTGCTTTGAAGCTGCGGTAGGTGTATCGCTCCTGCAGACAACCGGAAAAGATAAGACACAGAGAAGTTAAAAAGACAAAATGAAGCAGATGAAGGCCCCTTTTCATCTTTTGGATTTTTCCGGATGTGCCCATCAAATATTCCGCTCCTAACCAGATAGAGAAATCAATGGTGAACTGAACGGTCAGAGTCTTGGAAGATATTTTAACCAAAAGGCACTTGAAATTGCAAGAAAGTTCGGGCTTAATATTGTGTCTGGTCTGGAAAATGACATGACTTTAGATGTGAGGGGGAGTTTCGAGTCCTTTTAAAGGGGCAAGGAGTTTTTCTCTTTCGATGTACCACCAACTTCCTCGGGTCACTCAACGAACGCAGATAGGATCATGGCTGTTAGCAGGAGACAAAAACGGATCATCTTTTTTTCACTGGGGTTTCTATTTCTGGGTGGGGTTTTCCTGGCCGTAGGATTTGCCCGTTATCTGGTGAGCCCGGCAAAAAAGGGAGAGGTAGACCAACTTTTTTTTGTCCTG
>JAUVRS010000021.1 GCA_030597505.1 Desulfobacteraceae bacterium | reverse complement strand
TTGGCCACATACATTTTGCCCTGTTTCCCGCCGCTTGCCATTCTAACGGCCACGGGGCTCTTGAACTATCTGAGGGAAGGGAGACAAAAGACATTCAACATTGGCGCGGCATTTTTTGGGGTACTCGTCGGGATTCTTGGTGTGGGATTGATCGTCGGTGAAACTCTGGATCTGCCTGCTTTGAGCCCCTACGGGGAGGGGGAGTCCTGGAAATGGATAGTGGCTGCCCTTGGTTTTCTCACATGGGGCATGTTTTCGGTCCTGGCAACCAGACCACAGGGAGACTTGAAAAAAATAGCCCTTTATTGTGCGGCCCCGCTGCTCTTTATGCTCGGCTCACAATTTATTATGCCGGAAAAGTTTATGGAGGGAAGGACCCCCGGAAGACTTCTTATGCGCAACGCACACAGAGTCTCACCCGAAACAACACTGGTTTCCGGAGATCAAGTGGTATCAGCCGTGTGCTGGTTTTATAAACGCGATGATGTGTACCTTTTTAAAACCGGCGGGGAACTCACCTATGGTCTAAAGTATGACAACCCAGCTCCCCCCCGTCTTTTGACCGTTGATCAGTTCAGGGACCTGATCGGCAGAAATTCAGATAAAAGCAGAATTGCACTCATCATGGAGAGCAACCGTTACGTCAAATACAAAGCCATCTTTCCGAAACCTGCCTTCTGGGATGAAGAAAATTGCTTTGTGTTTATCCAATATTAGTGAAATAATGGGTGTTTACCAATTCATAAATGGCTGATAGTAGACCTCCGGACCTTACCTTTTCCAAATATTTTACTCAACAGGCTTTTGAGCGGTGAGCATAATGCTCTTGCGGAACAGGGGAATCATATCCCGAAGTGCCGTAAAGGGTAACCCCAGCCGTCGCAAACCCTTCTTCCCATGCCGGCGGGATCGAATGCATGCTACCTTGACAACTTGAAAACCGCAACTCTCCGCAAGGACACATAAATCCCGCCGAGTAAATTCGTGATTGTGACGGTTAAAATAGGGACGTCCTTTATAAAATTCGGGATCATCGTCGATGTAATGCTTTTTGTAATCGTAGAGGATGTTTTTTCCCCGGAGAAGCCGATAGTAATTATGTAGTTCACCCACATTTGGAACATCCACCACCAACAACCCTCCGGGTTTGAGAACCCGTCGGATCTCCGCCAACGGTTTGCGAGGGGAATAGGTGAAATGTTCGAGGACTTGACCCATATACACACCCATAAAGCTGTTGTCAGGAAAAGGAATTGGATCCGCCTCAACCTGACACCTGTGCCACTCCACACCGAGTCTTTGCCAGAGAGATTCTTTCACATGGCGATGCCAATCCAGCGCCGCTACCTGGAACCCCAGCTTTGTGAGAGCCCCGCAAAAAATTCCGTCATAAGACCCTATATCAAGAATGCGCCCTGTCTCAAGATTTTGGCTAAGTTCCTTGGTGGCAATGCCCCAGCGGTCACAGCTACCAAGAAAGGTGTTTTCACTATCGGAATCGAGGGATCCCTCGGCGCGTCTCTCATCAAGGGTGGCGTAAAGCGCCTGCACAGCCTCTTTATGTGTAACCATTTCTAGACCCTCAAACCCCTCTCCTGGAAGTAGGTTGTGTTCAGACCTTTCCCATAGGCCCTTCAAAATTTGCTATATCCATACCCGTATTCGATAAAGCGACTGGCCCGAATGACATGGCAAAGATATCACTTGACTTCAAAAAGAACCATCTGGCCCGTATCCGGATGTTTCCACCGCCCCACCACGACAAATCTTTTTGGATCTTTCTTTCGGACAAAATCAAACCTGTTCGTCGGCCAATGTCTTTCTTCCCAAAGAAAATATTTTGTATCTGTTTTTTTCAGGTTTCGGGCAAACTGACTATAATCATTTCCAACGATCTCTGTGAAATCATGGTATGGTTGGGGGCACACAACCCCCGGGTACGCCAGATTGGCATAAAACGAAATCCACCTTATGGTATCCAAAGAAGCCACAATTGGTATGGGTTGACCATTTCCTTCCCTTTCCCCAATGAGCTCCCCGATCCGTTTAAAAACGACCTTATCCAACTCCCTTGGTTTCAAGATCTTTGGAAGCGACACCGCCAAAACCAGCGCGAAGATTAATGCAAAAACCGCGGTTTCTTTTATTTTCAGACGCGATTTGATCAAGTGGATGATCTTTTCCAATCCGAACCCGATAAAGACAAAGGAAGGTAGGATAAAAAGGGCAAAAAACCGGCTTGCTATGACCCATGTTTTCAGGATATGAAAATACAAGAGAATAAGGGAGGTGATAGACAAAAGAACAAGATATGATACACGCGGATCTCTCCTGATTCTTGCCCCCACCCCCCCCCATCCCATTACAAAAATCACAAAAAAAGGATAGAAAAACGCCTTTATGATATATATCAAAAGCGTACCAAGGGCTACAAACCACACCAAATGCCTGGCATTTTGAAGAAAAGACGCCAACAGCGTCATTTTGGGTTGATTGGAGATCTCTCCCAGAGCTGTCCTTAGGTTATTATATTCCACGATTGGTGCATAAAATTTTTCCCGTATCTCACCGATTCTCAGCACTTCCATTGTGGAAACCTTCGTGACAAAGACACCGGGGATAACAATTATCAACAAGAACACAACGGGCAATACAAAGGCACCCAATCTCCGGAACCTTTTCTCCTGCCCTGCAATAAGCAGGTAACCGCAAGACACGACGATAAAAAGCACGGCCTCGACCCTTGCCCAGCCGGCCACCAGAAAGGTAATGCAACTCAAGAAAAGAAGCACCCCCTGTCTCTTGCTATCCATATGTCTGACAAAAAGATACAGGCCAAGCACCAGAAAAAACCAGTATATGGGATCCCGGACGACATCTACGCTTTTGTCGATAAACATCGGGGTGAAGGCAAAAACCAGTGTACCCAGAGCACTGATCTTTTGAACACAAAATCGTCTTAAAAGGAAATAGAGCGGCACCATGGTCATGGAGCCAAAAAAAAGAGATATGGTTTTGGCGGCAACCACCCAGTCATGAAAGACCGTATAAAGACCCGTAATGAGTATCGGATAAATCGACAAATATGACATGCTGCAGGAAAAAACACTCCGCCATTCCCCGTAATAGAGCGCACGGGCCTGGTTGATGTAGAGTGCGCCGTCGGAATTGATGATAAAGGTATTGTGATACACAAACAACCGGACCAAAAAGCCCAAGGCAAATATCAAGATGATCTGTCTCCGGCCGCTTGTTTCCCGGCAATCCGGCGTGTCCTTCAAAAAGATGTCACGAAAAAACGATTCCGCCATGTGATCTAATCCCCCTGCAATCGGGAAACCGCCTCCTGTTTTGAATCTCCGAGCACTTTTATTCTCTCAAGTTGTTTCCTCACAACCGGTTTGACTTCATCAACCGCCAGGGTCTCCAGACAACTGCTCATTTCGCTCCCCCCGCAGCCCTTTTCCCTGCACGGCACACATGGCAAATCTTTCTGGACCACAAGATGCCGCTTCCCTCTGGGTGCCCATGAGACCGGTGAAGAGGGCCCAAAGATTGTCACGGTTGGTGTCCCAATAGCACCAGCAATATGCATCCCGGAACTGTCGGAACCAATAAATAACTGGCAGGCCTCCAGGATCGCCGAGAACATGCCGATAGAGCTCTTCCCAGCCAGATTATATACATTCTCCCCGCACCTGTCTTGTATCTCAGGTGCCCGCTGCCTCTCATCAGAGGAACCGGTCAGAACAACCGAAAACCCGTATTCCGAGGTGATCCAGTTGATCAATCGGGCATATTTCTCTACCCCCCATTCCTTGTATTGCCACAAAGAAAAGGGTTGCACCACAATAAAGGGACGCGTAAGCGGGACCCCGTGTTCTTCCAAGAGGGCTGCGGCCCCTTTTTTTTTCGCCCTTGAAACATAAAGCACCGGTTCGATATTTTTTGTTCCCAGATCATAGGTGTCCAAGAGATTGAGATAGTATTCCCGCACGTGTTGGGTGGGTTCATATTCATTGGGCACCAGACGGTTAAAAATCCGGTCTCGCCACCATACACCATCACCGCAATATCCTATCCTGTGTCTTGCCCCTGCAAGAAATGCGAGGATCGCCCCGCGGGTGCCGGTTCTCAAATCCATAACCAGATCAAAACGAAATCGCCTCAGCCGCAAAAAGAAATTCTTGTGATAGGCTATTGCCTCGCCAAGACCCCTTTTTTCTTTGTTTATGGAAATAACCTCCGAGGACCATTGACATTCTTCAACCAGCTCTCTGGCCTTTTCTCTGACGGCAACGACTATGTTGGCCTTGGGAAAATTTTCGCGCAATGCCCTGATACAGGGAAAGGTAAGAACAACATCCCCTATGTCACCGAGCTGTATCAGGAGGATGTTGTCAATACCCTCCTTTAATAAATCTGTCCCCTTGTTACCGACGTCCATCAAATTTATCCGATGCCCATATGATTTCGCCTTCTGAAGAGATCTGTGAAAAGCCTTTGATGGCCTTTTTCCTTTTCTCATTGCGATTCAGATCCAGCTCCTGGTCCAGCCTGTCCTTTTGTCTGTTCTTCCTGACCTCGTGGTGCAAATGATACTGAAGCGCTGAAAACAAAAGATTTCTACATCTTATGCCACTGTAAAACAGTCGATAACAAATATCCGAATCTTCCCGGCCCCACAGCTGGTCAAATGTCTCATCATACCCATCTACCTGCAAAAAATCCTGTCTGGACATGGAAAGATTAGAACCCCTGAGAGTGGTCTGAAATCTCTTTGGACGGGTGAACACCCTCCCCAGTTTCGGGGATCGAAAACTGTTTTTCCTGTTTTCGAGTCCCGCCAAAAAAGGAGATGGCGGACAAAAAAACCCATTTGTGAGGATGCTCTTTGTATAGCTTTCGGGCAAGAAGGCACGTTTTCCCTGCAAGAATACGCCGCTTTGAGCAAACGCCAAATGATCGGCGACAAAATCGGGGTGCAGGACCACATCATGATCCACAAATATGAGATAGGGGGCGCTGGCATATGTGACCCCCAGGTTCTTGACCCTTGCCTGTCTTATACCCGCGTCATGGTGCCGGACGTGACACCACCTCAGGTCTGACGGCTCAAGAATCTCTTGCACCGCTTCCGCCGTATCGGGCCCGGATCCGTCATCTGCGATAATGATCTCCAGATGCGTTTCTGACTGTCCCAGGATAGAGCGAAGAACGACCTTTAGGGCGCTTGACCAGTTATAGGTTGTTATGACGAGCGAGACCTTCATGGCAAACAGAAGTAAACAACCTCCCGGGTTATTCGGTGTATCAGAACCCTCTAAAAAACCCTGGGGGAAATAACCGTGGACGTCTTGACGGGGATCGTCTGTTTTTTAAAACGGCTCCCTCAATGTGAACTTGCGCAGTAACTATTCAGGTTGTTTAGGCTGTAGGCTAAAGGCTATTAGTTCTTGTGCATTGATCAAAGCAGGGCGCCCAAAACCTTCTCCGTCTCCACAATTTCGTCAGCCAATTCAAACGTCCTGAGCTTTGTATGCTCACGCGTACTTCTCTCCTACAGCCTAAATGTCTACAGCCTATCTACCTGAGCCGTTACCTTGCGCAGGCCCTAACCGGGCATGGGCCATTTCTCTTGCCTTTGCATATTTTAAAAACGACCCCCCTCCGTTTAAAAGCGATATAACAAACCCGTCAAACCCTTCGAGCATCCCCAATTCAACAAAGTATGTCCTCACAAACATCCAAGTGCCGTGGGTGATGGGAGACCACCACACGACCGGGCCACCCTTCTCTCGGATCTCTCTCGCAGCGAGGGTGGAATATGTCTCCATTTTGTGTATCAAGTCTGAATAACCCTGGAAGCTGTAGTGCTCAATGGCCACGTCAAACTCCTTAACAGCCCCATTAGAGATCCATCGCTCATGCACAAGTTGTTTGCTGAGACGGCCCTGCCTCCGGTCCACCAACCGGACAACTCTGTCCGGCCACCATCCGCAATGACGAATCCAACGTTCGTGGAAGTAGTTTTTTCTCAAAAAGCTGTAAGCGGAAAACTCCTGTACGGGATCATCCAGGGCTTTGCCTATTTTCTCTGCTGTTTGCCCCGGGACCCTCTCATCCGCATCCAGTATCATGACCCAGTCATTTGAACAGTTGTCAACGGCAAACTGTTTTTGTCCCGCATAACCCCGCCATCTTTCAGAAAGCACCCTGCACCCGAAGTCCCTGGCAATGCGGACAGTCCCATCCTGGCTGCCAGAATCCACCACCAGTATCTCATCGGCGAAAGAGATGCTCTTTAGACAGTCAGGAAGACGCTCTTCTTCATCCCTGGTTATTATGGCAACCGAAACCGACATATCCTTTTTTTCCGAAAACGCCTACTGCCATCACTTCTTTTTTGCCCCCTTTAGCGGCATCTCTTGAAAACCCGGCAGGATCTTCTGCTCAAATACCGCTTCCGGGATGGGTTCATTAAAAACCATTTGTTTAAGGTCCAGTTCCAGAGTAGCGTCATGGTCAGGATCGTCCAATTTGATCGTTTCGGCATAGAAAATGCCGTCCTGCTCCTCATAGTCTGAATACACTGCCTCCACCCCTTGCCCCGGAAACGAAAGTGAGCGGGGGAGAGCATCCCGTTTATAAAGTTCAAGACGTTGAACTACCGCTCCTTCCCGATCCAAGAAGGTGACGGTATGTGCCTTCAATGAAATCGCGCGATCGTACTTTCTCAAGGTCGGGTAGCCCCTAAAAAGGGACCACACCAGGTCAGGGGTCAAACTGACCGGGAAGAACCTTGACAGGGCAACGCCATCCATGGCGCCGCGGTACACCCGTTTCTCCGGGTAAGAAATAATAATGATTTTGGAGTTCTGGATGAGAGTGTCAAAAAGGGGGCGGCCCCAGGGGTGCGTAATTTCAATCTTGATTCTCAAGGGGTCCTTCAAACCCGCAATCAGAATATTGGCCTCGGTTTCTGATCCCTCATCTGTCACCGTCAAACTGCCGGACCCAAAGAGGGTTTGAACCCGTTCTGTCTGCTCCTCGAGGCTGGTCACTATCACTGAAATTTTTTCTTGGCCAAGCACTTGATCAAACACCGGAGGCGGTGTCTTGACAGAGAGGGGGGCACAGCTATGAAAAAGGATAAACCCCAAACCTACAATCAAGTTTCCAATACTGTGTTTTGGTTTTAGAAAATTCAATTTTCGTGTTTCAAAAGCCGGCGTACCTCGGTGATCTTTTCTTTTATTTTTTTCTCATCAGCAG
This sequence comes from Desulfobacteraceae bacterium, assembly GCA_030597505.1. Taxonomy (GTDB): domain Bacteria; phylum Desulfobacterota; class DSM-4660; order Desulfatiglandales; family Desulfatiglandaceae; genus JABMQV01. Next base: position 8,902 of record JAUVRS010000021.1, on the reverse strand, counting down.
GCTTGAGGGCGAGGGACTTTTCATAGTGTTTCAGGGCCGCCTTATGCCGCTTTAGTTTGAGATAGACGTCTCCTAGATGTTCATTTATGGTGGGATCATCATCGGTTAGGGTTGCCGCCTTCTCCAGATGGCGGGCCGCCTGATCGTATAGGCCTTTCTGGTAATAAACCCACCCCAGGCTATCCATTATATAGCCGCTGCCGGGCTTTAGTTTGAGGGCCTTTTGGATCAAATCCATGGCTTCATCCAGCCTTATACCCTCTTCAGCATAAGAATATCCTATATAATTGAGGGAGTCCGCGTGATCAGGGTTAATCTCCAGCACTCTCCGCATCTGCTCAAGGCATGCGGCCCTGTCACCACTTTTATCAAGGAGTACGCCCATTCGAAAAATCAACTCGGTGTTCTTTTCATCCAGCTTGAGCCCCTCTTTGATGACCTCCATAGCCTTTTCATATTCCTCTTTGGCCTCGTAGATGGATGATAGGACATGGTAGAGTTCAATCCTCTCTTTTTCTAACAGGATGGCCTTTTCGAGAATCTCTATGGCCTCCCCGTATTTTTTCTGAATCCCCAAGAGGTGGGCGATGTGCATCTGGCTGTTGATATAATATGTGGACTGGTGCGTTATAAGTCTCAAGTGGCTCAGTGCCTTTTCCGTGTCACCTTTCTCTTCGTAGGCTGTGGCCAGATAGTACCTGGATTTATGGTCCTCGGGCCAGGCTGAAACTATCAGATCCAATTCATTGATGGATTCATCAACTCTTCCCTGTCTGAGGTATATCAGCCCCAAGGCCCGTCTTCCCGGTTCCCCCGGCTTTGAATCCCTTTTGATCTCTTCCATTTGCCGTTCGGCCTTTTCCTTTTGACCAAGCTTGAGGTAGAGATTTACAAGCCTTTCCTTGGTAGCTATATTATTGTCAGGATAGATTTCCACAAGTCTTTCATAGGTCTCAACAGCCTTTTCAGGTTTATCCGTCACCTGGTAAAGCGTCCCCAGATCGAACAGGGCAGGTTCCAGGGTATTGTTGAGTTCCAGTGCCTTTAGAAGGGCCTCCTCAGCTTCCGGATAATGGCCCATCTCTAAATTAATTCTACCGCGATAGTAGTGTGCAATAATTAGTTCAGGGTTTTGTCGAATCAATATCTCCAGATTCTCAAGCGCCGCCGGAGACGAGCCTTTCCTGATCAGAATGGTGGTAAGAAGAAGCCTTATGCGTCTATTTTTTGGATCAAGGTCAAGGGCCTTTTGGTACTGCTCAATGGCATGGTCATCGTCTCCCGTAAAGGAGTAAAGATCCGCCAGCAGTATCCTCGCTTTGACGTTTTTAGGCGCCAACGTCACTCCCTTGTCGGCATAGACAAGCGCGTCTTTGTACTTTTTCAAATTCTTCAAAACGATCGCCATCTTTAAGTACAGGTATGGCGATTCAGGGTCATTTTTTATGGCCTCCAGGAGGTTTGTCTCCGCTTTTTCATAATCCCCCTTGGCAGCTTCAAGTGATGCCCGTAGAAAGTCGCTGTAGGCCTTCTGTACATTATCCTTTCCCTCATATGCATGTTTCTTTTCCGCTGGAACCGCCACATCCCCTTTGGGGGGCTTGCTAAGCTCCAGCCCGGAACATCCGGCAAAGAGTCCCAGAAAAAGGAGGACAATAACCCTGTAAAGCAGTTTCGAGTGTTTAAATAACATTGTTTTCTTCATTTCTGTTGTCCAGATAAGTCTGCTATTGTTCACTTTTTTAACAACGGCCCCCGTTCCCCAAATAGGCCTCCTGTAAGATCTGGGGAAAGATCACTTTATAAAGTCAGAATACTGTTCTTCGAAATCGGGAATCTTTTCCTTGAGCCACTTCTTTATGTTTTTGACAATCTTTTCCTGAATCTGTCTGCCCCTTTCCCTTGAAATGCTATACTTGTCGCCGAGTTCCTGGAGGGTTAAGGGTTTTTCAGCAGTTATCCGGTGGTCAAAGATATCGGCCTCTTTTCCTGAGAGTGTCTTACGGAATTCCTTGAGCATCTGGATAAGAAGGCTCTGGTTCTCTTTTTCTGAGATCTCCTCGTCAATCGGCTTCCCCGGGTCGGGCAACAGGGCCCCATAGGCCTCTCTTGAATCATCACTCACGGGAGAACTCAGCGAAATCTCCCACCCGCCGAGCCGCTGGCTCATCTCCACAACTTCCTCTTCCTTGACATCAAGCCGTTCGGCCAAAAGCTTTGGCTCAGGAGTGAAACCTTGTGCTATAAGCTTGTCCCGCTCCTTGGCCAGATTGAAAAAGAGTTTGCGCTGGCTCTGGGTGGTCCCGATCTTTACCAATTTCCAGTTATCCATTATGAATTTCAGCATGTAGGCCTTGATCCAGAAGGAGGCATAATACGAAAATTTTATGCCCCGATAAGGATCAAATTTTCCTGCGGCCTGCAAAAGACCAAGATTTCCTTCCTGAATCAGATCCAGAAGGTTTTTGGTCCAATATCGATGAAAATCCATGGCAATCTTTACAACCAGCCGCAGATTAGAAGTTATGAGCCTGTATGCCGCCTTCTGGTCATTTTTTTCCCTGATCCTGATCGCCAGTTCTTTTTCCTCTTCTCTCGTCAGCAACCCATATCTTTTGATCTCAGAGAGATACATCTGAAGAGGATCATAAGGGACCAGGGCCTTTTCTTTGGGCTCGGGCACGGGCACAATGTTGAGTTCGCTCGGTTTGGAATGCTGATCACCCTTCTTTTGCGCCCTCATTTTTTTTGATGATGTACTTTTTGTCTTCTTCATTGGCAATTTCAGGAATTGGCGGTTTTTGTTAGTCCGTCAGGGTAAGCCTCATATATTTTTTCTTGCCCGCCCTGAGCATCAGGGAATTGTTTTCCAGGTGGCTTTTGTTGATAATCTGATCAAAGGTTTTGATCCTTTGCCCGTTTACGTACCCTCCCCCCTGAGAGATAAGCCGCCGGGCCGCTCCCCGGCTGGCAGTAAGGGCGGCCTTTTCAAAGAGGATGTACGCGGGAACCCCCTCCTCAAACTCTTTCTGATCTATTGAATACGTGGGCACGGATTGCGAACCTGCTGACCCACTGGCGCCAAACAGTTGTCCAGAGGCGTCACGGGCTTTATCAGCCTCTTTTTGGCCGTGACACAGCCTGGTGGCCTCATAGGCAAGGACTTTTTTTGCCTCCCGGATATCTGAACCTTTCTGTCTCCCCAGCCTCCGGACCGTTTCCATGGGAAGAAGGGTGAAAAAGCACAGAAAGCGCTCGATGTCACGGTCATCCTGGTTGATCCAGTACTGATAATAATCATAAGGAGGCGTCAATTCTGCATCAAGCCAGACAGCTCCCTTGTGGGTCTTGCCCATCTTGATGCCCGAGGAGGTGGTCAAGAGGGGGAAGGTCATTCCGTGAATGACTTCACCCTCGAGACGTCTGGTAAGGTCGGCACCCGCCAGGATATTGCCCCATTGATCATTGCCGCCCATTTGCAGACGGCAATCATAGTGCTTGAAGAGGTACCAGAAATCGTAGGCCTGTAAGAGCATATAGTTGAACTCGATAAAACTGAGCCCGGTCTCCAACCTTGCCTTGTAGCTTTCTGCAGTCAACATCCTATTCACGCTAAAATGCCGACCGATATCCCTCAGAAAATCCACATAACTCAGATCTGTCAACCAGTCGGCATTGTTTACCATAACAGCCTTACCGTCACTGAAATCAATAAACCGCGACAATTGCTTTTTTAAGGCTTTACCATTTTCGTCTATTTTTTCTCGTGTCATTATGGGACGTATCTCTGTCTTTCCGCTGGGGTCACCGACAAGGGCTGTTCCGCCCCCAACCACAACGATGGGCCTGTGCCCTGAGCGCTGCATGTGAATCAGAGACATAACGGGCAGCAAGCTCCCTGCGTGTAAGCTTTTGGCCGTCGGATCAAACCCGATGTAGCAAGTCGCCGGGTTTTTTAATAATTCATACGCAAGGTTCCTGTCTGTGACCTGTTCTAAGAATCCCCTGGCCTCAAGGATATCGAATACGTTTTCCAATTTATTCTGTAAGTCCTCTCTATTACCCTTAGGGCCCCTTTATCCGTCTAAAATATGACCTTTGTGTAGGCTGTTTCCCTCAGTTCCTTAAGCCAGGCGGAATATCTTCTATCCAGTTCCTCACGGTAAAGAATTCTTCGAATAGCATCCTCAACTTCCTCAAAAGGCCTGATCCCTCCTCCGTGCTTTTCCAAAACCTTTATAATCTGTATGCCACTGGGCATGATAATTGGCTCGCTTATATCTCCCGCAGACATATCTCTGACAACCCGTCTGAGTCTTGGGTTTAGTTCTGAGCCCTTGAAATAACCCATATCACCGCCCTCGCCGGCACCGGGCCCCTGAGAGAATTTTCTGGCCAATTCCCCAAAATCCCCACCCGCCTTGAGTTTTGCAAGGATCTCTTGTGACTTCCGCTCGAGAGAACGGGCTTCCTCTTTATCTGACGGGTCTTCTCGCATCAACACAATGGCGGCAAGGCGCACCTTCTCAGTGGTCGTGAATTTCTCCGTATGACTATCATAGTACTCCTTGATCTTCTCTTGTCGAAGGATAATTTTTGACTTCACCTCAAAGTTGACCAACTCTATCCTTTCCAGGTCTCTTTTCATGTTGGCCCTGTATTTTTCGTAAGTAAGCCCGTCTTTTTTGAGCATCGCAACCAGGTCTTCATGGGTCAACTGGTTATCTTTTTTTATCCTCTCTATGGCCGCATCCACTTTCTTGTCGGTTACGCTGATACCCAATTCCTGGATCTTCTCACGGGCGATCTTCTCATCGATCAAAAGGTCCACAATTTCCCGACGGGTTTCGAGATAGCGTTTCTCATCCATTGCCTTTAGATCACTTGGCTCAAAACCGGTCATCTCCTTCATCCGGGTATTCAGTTCGTGGAGTGTAATCAATTCATCGTTCACGATGGCTACGACTCGGTTTCGGATCTCGGCCGAGAAAGATATTTCCCAAGCAAATCCAACCACGATCAATGGGAAGAGATACAAAAAAAACTTGAGGTTCTTCATCTATAAAAGCTCCTGACGTTTCAAGAGATCCTGATTAACACCCGTACCGAATTCATCTTTTGGGCTGTGTAACCATTTCTCCACCCCCCAAGGTCCACATACCCCCGAACGAGGGTATCCCTTTTGATATGGCTTCCAGCGGTCTCAAATCCCGCACCCGAGAGGTCTAACCCACTTATTTTCCATGTGGCTAAATTCGATAATAGCCCTCCTCACAAACGCTATAGATTACCAGTAATACCGAAAAATGCAAGCATATTTGACACGATAAGGCTTGACGACCCATTTTTTTTGTGATAGCAAAATTTTTGATGGAAAAGAAAAGTTTTGTGGTTTCTTGTTGACAATCACGGAAGGCGTAGGGCCTCCAACCACAAATAGTCATTCAAATGAAGGAGGATTTTATACATGGCTTATAATGCAGTAGAAATGGCCGACTGGCAGATCTCTGAAGCAGCAGAAGAAAACATGCCGTCACCCGAAGAATGGAGAGACAAGCTGGGTCTTGAAAAAGACGAGATGCTTCCCATGGGCCGGCTGGGCAAGCTGGACTTCCTAAAAATCATTAACCGCATGGGAGACAAACCCGATGGAAAGTACATTGAGGTAACCGCTATTACCCCCACCCCATTGGGGGAAGGAAAAAGCACCACCTCCTGCGGTCTGATGGAAGGTATGGGCAAATTGGGCCTGAATGTGGGGGGAGCCCTCAGGCAACCGTCGGGTGGTCCCACCATGAATATAAAAGGAACCGCAGCCGGTGGCGGCAACTCGCTTCTTATCCCCATGACCGAATTTTCCCTGGGCCTCACGGGGGATATCAATGACATCATGAACGCACACAACCTGGCCATGGTGGCCCTGACCGCCCGTATGCAGCACGAGCGGAATTACAATAATGAACAGCTCCAGCGGTTGACCGGCATGCGCCGGTTGGATGTTGACCCCACCCGGGTGGAACTGGGGTGGATCATCGACTACTGCGCCCAGGCCTTGAGAGACATTATCATTGGCATCGGCGGCCGATACGATGGATTTACCATGCAGTCCAAATTCGGGATCGCCGTTGGTTCCGAGTGTATGGCCATCCTGTCCATTATCAAGGATCTGGCTGACTTAAGAGAGCGGCTTGATAATATCACGGTGGCCTTTGATAAGGCCGGCAACCCCATCACCACGGGAGACCTCGAGTGTGGCGGCGCCATGACCGCATGGATGCGAAATACCATCAATCCCACGCTTATGTGTACGGCCGAGTATCAGCCCTGTATGGTGCACGCCGGTCCGTTTGCCAACATCGCTGTGGGGCAGTCATCCATTATCGCTGACCGCGTGGGCCTAAAACTTTTTGACTATCATGTGACAGAAAGTGGATTTGGCGCCGACATCGGTTTTGAGAAATTCTGGAACGTCAAATCCCGCTATAGCGGTTTAAAGCCCCATGTGTCGGTCCTTACCTCCACCATCCGCGCCCTCAAGATGCATGGCGGCGGGCCCAAAGTGGTTGCGGGCCTTCCTCTCGCCGACGAATACACCAGAGAAAACCTTGAACTGGTGGAAAAGGGATGTGAAAACATGGTCCATCACATCAACACCATCCGGAAGGCCGGAATAAATCCGGTTGTGTGTATCAACTGCTTCCACACCGATACCGATGCAGAAATCGAGGTGGTCCGCAAGGCAGCAGAGGCAGCCGGCGCACGCTGCGCAAAATCCACCCACTGGGCTGACGGCGGAGACGGTGCCATCGAGTTTGCAGAGGCCGTAAAAGAGGCCTGCGACGAGGAAACCAACTTTGAATTTCTCTACCCCATGGAGATGAAACTCCGCGACAGGGTAGAGAAGATTGCAAAAGAGGTCTATGGTGCCGACGGCGTTACCTGGACCCCTGACGCCGAAGCCAAGGCCAAAATGTTCGAAGGTGATTCCAAGTACGATGATTACGCCACCATGATGGTAAAAACCCATCTCAGCCTCAGTCATGACGTTGCCGTGAAAGGGGTGCCAAAAGGGTGGACCTTGCCTATCCGGGACATATTGATCTATTCCGGGGCAAAATTTCTGTGCCCCTGTGCCGGAACCATCAGTTTGATGCCGGGCACCAGTTCCAATCCAGCCTTCAGGAGGGTGGATGTGGATACTGCTACCGGAAAGGTGTCCGGACTGTTCTAAAGGGAGCTGTTTTAAACAGAATAGACCCAAGATAGACCTGAACAAAGAAAGGAGGGCGATCAGCCCTCCTTTCTTGTTTTCGCCGCCCCGCGACCCACCCGAATCTGCCTCCCCTCCCGTACCGTAATCGGTACACGATGGCCCTCATGCCCCATCCTTTTTTCTGTGGACTATCAGAGGTTGACATGAATCCCCTCATGTAGTTTCTTAAAAGACATGACATTTATAGCTGATCTCCATATCCACTCCCGATTTTCGAGGGCGACTTCCAAGGACCTGGACCCGGAACGTCTCACTCTTTGGGCACAGAAAAAGGGAATCACCGTCATGGGGACTGGGGATTTTACTCATCCCGGCTGGATCTCAGAACTAAAAGACAAACTGATCGAGGCAGAAGGTGGGCTTTACCAGTTAAAACCCGACCTTCAAAAAAGTGTCGATAAAGCGGTCCCCTTTTCCTGCCTGGCGCCCACCCGGTTCATACTTTCAGGCGAAATAAGCTGTATCTAAAAAAAAAATGGAAAGACCAGAAAGGTCCATCACCTGATCCTGATGCCAAACCTTCCAGCGGTCCTCCGGTTCAACGAGAGACTGGACCGGATCGGCAATATCACCTCCGACGGCAGACCCATCCTAGGGCTTGATTCAAGGGATCTATTGGAGATCGTCCTGGAGGTAAGCGAGAAGGCCTTTCTCATCCCCGCTCATATCTGGACCCCCTGGTTCTCACTCTTTGGATCAAAATCCGGATTTGACGACCTGGAGGAATGCTTTGAAGATCTTACCGGCCACATCCATGCCCTGGAGACGGGTTTATCCTCGGATCCCCCCATGAATAGGCTGCTTTCCGCGCTTGACAGCCACGTCCTGGTTTCCAACTCTGATGCCCACTCACCTGGAAAAACAGGACGGGAGGCCAACATCTTTGACACAGACCTTGACTATAATCAGATGATCCACGCCATGACCACCGGCCAGGGGTTTATGGGAACCATTGAATTTTTTCCGGAAGAGGGCAAATACCACCTTGACGGTCACCGAAAATGCCAGGTCCGGTTCCATCCTGTAGAGACCGCTGACCACAATGGCGTCTGCCCCAAATGCGGAAAGCCCCTGACAGTCGGGGTCCTTCACCGGGTATATGAACTCTCCAACCGCGAACACCCTGGGATCTCAAAGGATTTTTTCAGCCTTATTCCTCTGGCTGAAGTCCTGTCAGAGTTATTGGGTGTTGGACCTGCCAGCAAAAAGGTCCAGTCGTTCTATGAAAAACTTCTCATGGAACTCGGGCCGGAGCTAAAGATCCTCCTTGACAGTCCCTTAGCTGAAATCAAGGCCGCGGGCGGCCCCGTCCTGTCAGAGGCCGTCCATAGAATGCGCTGCCGTCAGGTGATCCGGGAAGAGGGGTATGATGGCCAGTTCGGAGTAATCCGGCTTTTCCGTGACGCTGAGAAACAGTCCATCGCGGGACAAACAGCCCTGTTTGTTCCTTCTCCGGAAAAATCCCCCCGGCCAAAAACGAAGGGACGTCCCAAAGAGAAGGTTCAGAAAAAAGAAAAGCGGATCGTATCCCACGACCATCTCTCCGCTGAAGACCCGATACTTGATCCCCTTAACCCGGAGCAAAGAGCAGCCGTCCGCCATCAGGAGGGGAATCTGCTGATAGTGGCT
>JAUVRS010000277.1 GCA_030597505.1 Desulfobacteraceae bacterium | reverse complement strand
GCCCCATGTTATTGAGTGTCGTGGCCACCTCGTCCTGTCTGGTTCTCAATGTACGTGCAAGGGAAAGTGCTTCATCAAGCTGGCTCAAGGCACGTTTGTAATCTCCAAGGGTCCACCAGATGAGTCCCGATGTGTTCAAGGCCATCACCTTCTCCAGAGGCCACCCGTTTCGTCTGGCCAGATCAAAAACTTTTTTCTGAAGTTGAAATGCCTGCTGATACCTGGCCTGGTACCAGGCGTTATTTGCCACTTCCATCAAGATCTTTGTTTCCAGGCGCAGGTCTCCCCCATCCCCCTGTACCAAACCCATGGCCTTGTCATAATGGTTTTGGGCCTCACTGAAATTTCCCATGAGACGATCGCAGCGGCCCATGTCCAAAAGGGATTGAGCCATATGTTTTTTCTGGCCCAACTCCCGATAAATGGCATAGGCTTCCTGGTAATTTTTTTTAGCCTGAGCATACTGGCTGAGACGAAGATCAAGGATTCGACCGATTCTCATAGCCTGTTTGGCCAGGAGTTCTTTCTTATTGAGAGATTTGCTCAGGGAGGCAGCAGTCTCCAGTTTGACCAGGGCGCGGTCATATTCCGTGGCGTTTTCGAGGACCACCCCCAGATCAGCCAGAGCCGATATCTGTTCGGGTTCCAACTCCAGGTTGGCAAGGATTTCCACGGCCGTGTCAAGAGGGGGAACGGCCTGTTCATACTGTTCTGCCCGGGCCAGAACAAGTCCAAGCTTGAGGAGCGCTTCTGCGTGGGCCTGGGAATCGGGTTGTTTCTTCTCGATAATTTTTACCAGTGCCCTGGCATATGTGATGGCTTTTTCTATCTCACCCGATCCGAAAGCGCTTTCACGTGCGTATTTGTAAAGGTTTGGCAAAAAACGGTTCAAATTCTTGGTTTCGACAGCCACCTGCAGCGCGTTTTCAAATAATGTCAGGGCCTGACGGATGTTGTTTTTTTTTAATGCCGCTGCCCCGCTTCGAACGTAACGGGAAAACTGTTTTTTAGCAAATTTTTGGGCTTCCTCAGGTGTCATGCCCCAGTAACCCATAAGAAGCCACTCTTTGTCTGACGTGTTTCCGTCACCTTTGGGGGGTGTGGCAGACCGGGTGACATTGCGTGCCGTTTGAAACGCCTTTTCAACCGAGGTGGCGGTGTATGCCTCAAAAAATGAGACCAAAAAGCCCGAATCTTTCTGTGGTTGTCGCGAGAGCAGGAGTGTGGGAACCCCAAAAAGGGAAAACAGGTTGCCAAGATTGTAGGCGTTTTTTATGGAGGTTTTTGGGAGCACTGCCAGGGATGTGTTTGAAAGGTTTTCCAAAATACGGCTCAGGGAAAAGACCCTTCCCTGATCAAGATCCATGGCCGGGAAATGGCGGGGGGTTTCTCCAGAGCGGGTAGGCACGGTGCTGGCCATATGGACAGACGTGTTCAACAGCAGCCCGTTGACTCCGGGCAATGCCTCCAGGATCTCCTGGTCAGAGGTCCCGGGGGGCAAAACCCTGGCATTAAACATATGAGGGAGCGGATAACCGGTTCCAATGGCAAGAACGGTTTTTCGAAAAGGCTTTCGGTATTGGATTGAATGAACCAGATGGGTGGCATTGAGGGCTGTCGGACCCCTGATGAGACCCGTAAACGCGGCAGGGTCTTCATAGACGACAATCACAGATCCCCCCTCCGACAATGCCATGGGGCGTTCGGGGTCAAATTTTTTGACCAGGATGTCATCGGGGGTCACCACAAATGCCATCCATTCTTTTTTGGAATCGGGGAGGGCGAAGAGACGAAAACATGTGGTTTTTTCGGGTAGGGCCTCCATCACATCAATGGCCTCAACCGGGTTTGGTTTAAAAACCCCAATGATGCCGGGGGGGTCTTCCCGCGCGGTTCCTTTCTCCGCCTTGTCCAGGGCTTCCAGAGATTGGTCCACCAGTCGGTCGTATTGTTGTCTCAATACATGGGCCTGGGAGGCGGCCTTTGCCTTGACCGCGGCATCGGCAACCTCTTCCGCGTGGAGGGCAAGCCCCAGGAGGATCAGAAGCCGATCCTGTTTTGCCGCTGACCCGGCGAGACTGACAAATGAGGGCAGCCTTTCCCTGTTTTTCCCAGAATCCTGGGAAAGGAGTTTACGTTCTTGTTTTAGCCGTGTTAAAAGATAGTCCTTATCATCCTCTTTTACCCTGGCAAACTGTGATTCCAGATGGTCTATTAAGAGCAGTCGTTTATAGACGCGGTCGATCACCCTTTGCTCCCGCAGAGAGACGGGACCCAGAAAAAGCGGGGTCATCCGATGGACCCGTTCAATCTCGGAAAGATACTCAAGCAGATTAAAGGCCTCTTCCAGTTTTTCTTCTTTGAGAAGATCTGCCACAAGGGGCGAGAATATCCCGATGATTTCGCCCGGGCCGGAACTTGCTCGCAGCAACGTGACAGACTCAAGGACCTCGAGGGCCTCATCCAACCGACCCAGACCGGCGAGAGCGCGCCATTGGTAGTCAGGAAGAAGACCCTGTTTCGCAACCCCGAGGGCTGCTTCAAAATGTTTCTGTGCGGTAAGCGGTTCCGCGCATTGAAGGGCCACTGCGGCCATGTTTAGATGAAGGACTGCAGAAAGCCCCAACGCCTTCCTGTCTGTTGTCTTTACTGTTTCCGGGATCTGTTTGAGGCCGTGGGCAAAGTGCATGCCTGCCGTCTCCAGGGCCGCCATTTTTTGTGCGGCCTTTACCAGGGCAGGGGTCATGATTTTTTGGGAAATCCGTAAAGAGAAGACACCCATGGCATTGTGATAAGAGGGAATAACAAGGGGGTCCAGGACATTGGAAAACTGATCCAGCAGCCGGGTAGTCTGACGGTCCAGACCCGCCAGCACCGAACGACTGGAAGCTGTTTTAGGGTTCTCGGGATCCATCTGTGCCAGTGTCTTGGCCATATTGGCAACATTGATTGCTGCGCTGACGGGATTCTTTAATTGATGTGACAACCGAGCCGAGCCGCGGAAACGGCTGAAGGCAGAGAGGGGGTCTTGCCATGCATAGGACAAAAGCCCTGCCCGGTCACAAAGGAGGGCCACCCCGTAAAGATCCTTGTCAGGCAAAGGACCTCCTGAGGGATATTGGATCAGTTGCTGTTCCAGGGCCTTTTGGGCCGGGGCAAGACGACCCAGCTCAATTTGGATACGGGAAATAAAGGCCTGGGCGAGCCTTTCTTCCTGCTCCGGAGAAAACCCGTGCATGGCCTGGGAGGCAGTGGTCTTATCCAGAGACACATCAAGGGTCAAACTCATGACAGCCTTTCTGCCACGGTTTTCCGGCTCTCCTTTTGCACTGCCGCGGTTTGTCACACCGTATCTGCGGACAAGCGGCGTGACCCGATTAAATCCCTTCAAAGCAATCTTGAGCAGTCGATTTCTTTCCGGGCCCGAAAGGTCCCCGGCTTCCATGTAGGCATTAAAGGCAATGGAGCGCTGGTTGCCAGCCAGGTTGGGGAAAAGCCCGAGGGACTCGTTTAGAAAATAGGCTCGTTCAAAGGCGTTACGGGCTTCATGCCATTTTTGCGCTTCCTGGAATGCCAGACCCAGGCGGTCAAGCATTTCAGCTTTCAAATGGATAAGCCGTTTTGGAAAATCAAGTGCTTCTCGGGCCCGGGTCAGCATATATAGAAGCGTCTGGAGTTCATTCCCCCGTCCTCGACGGAGCAGAGGGTCAAGATTGCTGATTATCCTTTTTTGCTCCGAGATAAGGGTCTCCATGGCGTTATGATAAGTTTCCCACGAAGGGTCGGGCGGCGACGCCACCGGGCGAGTGCTGACTTCAGACAGCTTACGGTTTAAGGCTGCCTGAGTCTTGGCCAATCTCTCTGCGACGGGTCTTGCGTTTTTGATGTCTTGGGCAACCTGTGTCTGTTTTAATGGTGGCTCTGTCAGCGGTGGTGGCACAGGTTGGGGAGTCCGGTCAATAATATGGCTGTTTGTCTTGCCCAGGACTTC